>CAYWOT010000052.1:266-12045 GCA_964459975.1 uncultured bacterium | reverse complement strand
TCCTCCGCCGCGTCGACGCGGTACCCTTCCGCGGACAGCATCCGGGTCAGCACGTCCCGCATGCTCTCTTCGTCGTCCACCACCAGGATCCGGTCAGCCATCGGCGCCTCCGTCCGGACCGCCCGCCGGCGGCCGCTCCCCCGCAACGGGAAGTATCACGGTGAAGGTCGACCCCTTCCCTTCGCCGCTCTCCACGAGGATCTCCCCTCCCGCTCCCTCGACGATCGCGCGGGAGACCGAAAGACCCAGACCGGTTCCCTTCCCCGCTTCCTTCGTCGTGAAAAAGGGGTCGAAGATGGACCGAAGGGCGTCCGGGCGGATTCCGCACCCGGTGTCGGTCACGGCGACCGCCAGCGCCCCTCCGCGAGGGTTCCGGACTCCCTCCCGCAGGCGGATCACGTCCGCTTCGGGCGGGTCGGACGCCCGGCGCCTCGCCTTGCGCAGGGCCGGCGGAACCCACGGCCTCACGGCGAAGGTCCGCAGCCGCAGGGTGCCGCCGCCTTCCATCGCGTCCACGGCGTTTACCGCCAGGTTGAGCAGCACCTGCCGGAGCCGCTCCGCGGCGATCGCCGCCCGTCCCACGCCGCCCGTCTCGACGACCGCCTCGACGTTCCGGAACAACTTCCGGATGGAAAGCAGCTCGACCACCTGCCGGACGGTGTCGTCGACGTCCGCGGTCCCCCCGTCGCCCCGTTCCGAGGACGCCACCGACAGCAGGCCGCGCACGATGGTCTCGATCCTCCTCGTTTCCGCCACGACCTTCCCGAGACACTCCTCCTGCTCCTGCGCGGAGGGACGGTTGCGGAGAAGGTATTCCGCGTATCCGCGGATCCCCATGAGGGGGTTGCCCACCTCGTGCGCGATTCCCGCGGCCAGGCGCCCCACGGTGGCGAGCTTGTCCGATCGGAACGTCTCTTCCTGCGCCCGCCTCGTCTGTTCCTGGGCGGAGAGAATTCCGGCAACCATGCGGTTGAAGGACGCCCCGACCTGGCCGACTTCGTTCGGCGGCGACTCGGCGGCGCGAAGGCGGAGATCGCCCGCGGCGATCTTCTCGGCGACCCCCGCGAGGCGCCGGAGCGGACGGACCACGGAACGATCGACGAGAAGGAATCCGAACAGGACGAAGGCGGCGACGTCGACCGCCACCAGCCCCCCCGCAACGCGAACGAGGTTTTCGGTCTCCCGCTCGATCCCCGGCGAGTGGACGCGCACGCGGATCGCCCGGCCGGCAAAGGCGTTCCGGGCCGAAGCGGCAGGACGCTGCGCTCCGACGGCCGTCTCGTCGACGGGAAGCGTGACCTCCACGGTCGAATGGATGTTGAAAAACCTCGAGACCCGCTCCCCGACGGGCGTGATCCGGACCGTGTCGGGCCCTTCCCCTTCGGGCAGCACGGCCACCTCCCGCACGTACGGGGACGACTTCGCAACCGCCTCCGCGATCCGGAGAGCGTCCGCGCCGGAGCCTCCGCGTTCGGCCCGGAGGCTCTGGCGCAGCACCTCGGCGATCGACACGGCCGCCTCCGCGTTGCGCCGCTCGATGGTGAATTCGAATGCCTTGAGAGCGAAGACCGCAAGAAAGGAAAGGGAAGCGACGGCGATGATGGTCAACTGAAGAACGACGCCCGCGCGGACCGAGAGACGCCGCTTCAATCGGCCCGCCCCGGAAGGGAATGAGTTGACTTGTCCCTCACGCCGCCTAGAATAGCAAAAACAAACGGAGGAGGCGAATGTGACTTCCCCGCGCCCGCCAAGGCGGCGGAAGCCGAGGCTCGTCGACCGCCGGTTTCAGCTGGGGCTCGCCGGGCGCATCGCGGCGGTCTTTGTTCTCCTGTTCGCCGTCGGAATTCTCGTCGTCTTTGCGCCCTCCGTATTCGGCCTTCTCACGGGCGTCGATCTATCGGAGCTGCAGCCCGCCGCCCAGGAGTTCCTCGTCCTCCACCGCAGGATCTGGCCCGCCGTCCTGATCGTCCTCGTGGGCATCTTCGCCTATTCGCTGTACTTCAGCCACCGGATCGCAGGTCCCATCTACCGGATCAACACCGTGCTGCGGATGCTGCTCCGGGGCGAATCCCCCGCGCACGTGGAGCTGCGGAAGGGAGACTACTTCCATGACACCGCGGAGCTCCTCGAGCGCCTCGCGCGCCGGCTGGACTCCGGCCGGACCAAGGAACCGCCCGGGGATTCGCGCGGAGCCGGGGACCGGAGGTGAGGACGGAGCCGCGCCGGAGACGCCGGCGTGCGTTCACGATCATCGAGCTGGCCATCGTGCTGGCGATTTCGGGAATCCTCGCCACGATGGCCGTGGTCACGTACCACCATCTCGTCAACAAGGCCCGATTCACCCAGGCGAAGATCGTCCTGAAGCACCTTCAGAAGGTCGAAACGCTGTACTTTACCGACCACGACCGATACACGGACAACGTCGTCCTCATCGATTTTGACCCCGTCCGGTACAACTACTACCTGGTGTCCATCACCCTTCTCGACAACGCCATGCGGTACGTGGGCTACGCAAGGGGGGTCGACGCAATGGACGGAGACCTCTGGTCCATCACGCCCGACGGCGAGCCCGTGCAGGACAACGCCGCCCGGGCTAGATTCTGAGGAATCCCCAGAAGAACGATCCGGCGAACCGCGCGAGCAGCGCGGCCGCGCAGAGGTACGGACCGTAGGGAATCGCGGTCTTTAGGCCATCCTGGCTTTTTCGCATGGCGATCACTCCCCCCGCGACGCCGAGCAGGGACCCGAAAAACATCGTGAACAGGGCCCCCTTCCATCCGAGAAACGCGCCGACCATGGCGAGCAGCTTGATATCGCCGCCGCCCAGGCCCTCGACTCCCGTGGCGCGGCGATACGCCGCCGCCGTGACGTACAGCACGCCCCCTCCAAGGGCCGCGCCCGCCAGGGCCTCCTTCCAGTTGCCGCCGGGCAGGAACGAGAGAAGGATCGCCGCGGCGAGTCCGCCCAGGGAAAGCTCGTCCGGAATGATCCGGTGGTCGATGTCGATGAACACGATCGGGACGAGCAGTGAGAAGAAGACGAGGTCCCGCAGCAGGGGGAATCCGGGTCCGTCGGCGTACGCGATCAGGCAGAACCCGGCGGCGGAAAGCGCTTCCACGCCCGGATACCGCCACGAGATCGGGGCTCCGCAGCCGGCGCAGCGCCGGCGCAGCAGGAAGAAGCTCGCGATCGGCACGTTCTCCCGCGCCCGGATGGGCCGGCCGCACGACGGGCACCGGGACCCCGGACGCACGATCGACTCGCCCCGTGGAAGGCGGTGGATGAGGACGTTGAAGAACGACCCCAGGCACGCGCCCACGAGAAACGCGACGCTCAGGAAGAAGGGGGACACCGGACACCTTTCCGCAGGAGGAGATCCTCGTAGAGGCGCTCCTGGGCCCGCACCATCGCCGCCTGATCGAACTCCTCCATGAGGCGGTCCCTCTTGTAGAAGGGAGTCAGGCCCGCTTCGCCCAAGAGAATCGCCGCGACCCGATCCGCGATCGTCGCGACGTCACCGGGACGACACAGAAAACCGTCCCGGCCGTCGTCCACGATCTCGCGCGTCCCGTCCACGGCGGTGGCCACGACCGGAACGCCCGCGATCAAGGCCTGGGGCACGACCTTCGGCAATCCTTCCCACCGCGAGGTGAGGACGAACACGTCGAACGCCCGGAGGAGATCGGGAATCTCCGGGCGCCAGCCGGCCATGCAGAACCGCTCCGCGAGCGACTCCCGCGCAAGGAGACGCTCCACCCGGGGCCGAAGCGGTCCGTCCCCGACCATCGCGAAACGGACGTTCGCCACGCCGGCGGCCACCCGGCGCGCCGTTTCCACGAAGTCCAGCGGAGCCTTCTGCGGTTTGAACACCGCCACGGTCCCGACGAGGGGAACGTCGTCGGGAACGCCGAGAAGGCGCCGCCCCTTTTCCCTCGACCCGGCCGCGAAGCGGCGCGTGTCGAATCCGCTCCGGATCAGCCGGCACCGGTCTTCGGAGAAGATCTTTTCCGCCACCCCGAGCCGGATGTTTTCGCGCGACACCGCCACGAAGGCGTCGGTCCACCGGGACGCCGCGCGCTCGAGAGCGACGAAGGACCGCCGGACGAGCCCGGGCTGGCCGTCGTGAAACCCGAACCCGTGCACGGAATGGACGACGACGTCCGCCCGCGCGGCCCGCGCCGCCGCACGGCCGAGGACCCCGGCCTTGGAGCTGTGCGTGTGCACGATGAGCGCCGCGCCCCCGGCCCGCCGCTTTTCCTCCACGAGGATCGTCCGGAGGGACGTGAACGCCCGCAGGTCCGTAAGCGGCCGGATCTCCCGGACGAGGGAGTCCACCCTCCGGATGCGACAACCGGAGATTCCGTCGGCCGCGCCGTCGAGCATCCCCCCCCGGCCCGAGACGAGAACCCGGTCGAACCTCCGCGGATCGAGCGAGGCCAGCGTGTGGAGGGTGTTTTCCTGCGCGCCGCCCCATTCCAGGGCCGTGATGACGTGGACCACCGTCGCGAGCGGCCGGTCCCCTTTCCCGTTCCCGGCCGGGGTCACCGCGTCGTCCCCCGCAGCCTCATCGCTTCGCCCGCGGCGCGCAACCCGTCCGCCATCGACCGTTCCATGCCGTAGTAGTCCCACGCCCCGTACCGGCCCGCCAGGATCACCGACCGTCGCCGGAACTCCCGCGTGAGCAGCGCGACCGCCTTCTGCCTGGCGTGGTCGAACACCGCGTACGCGGGGTCCAGCAGGACCGGCCTCGTCTCCTCCACAACGCTTTCCCGGCGCACGATCCCCATCCGCCGCAGCCCGCGCAAGGCGGCCGCGATCTCGGCCTCCGTCCGTACCGCCGCGCCCGGCGGAAGACTTTTTTCGACGAACACCGACGCGCCTCCGTCCGGCGCCGCCGCCGGGTCCACGTTCGACAGAAACCCGGCCCGGAAGAACGGGTACGACGGTTCCGGCACGTAGATCCAGTGCCCCGGAGTCCCGGCCGCCCCCCTTATCCCGAAGTTCACGCAGAGCACCTTCACCCATCTCAACGCCTGCGAGGCAACGCGCGCGGACGTCGGCAGACCTGCGGACCCGCGGACCAGGTCCGGGAGGGGGATCGTGGAGATCGCGGCGCGGAACGGGATCGTCCCGCCCTCCGCCGTCTCGACCCGCCCGCGGCGCAGATCCACGCGGGTAACCCGGATGCCGGTCCGAAGCCTCTTCCCGAGCGGACGCGCAAGGCCCCGGGGAAGCGCCCCGATCCCGCCGCGCCGCGGATACCCGAAGGACGCATTGTATCCCAGGCCCTGCCGGATGCGGCCGCGGGCCCCCGCCAGCAGGTCGTCGAAGCGGGGGACGGGTACCGACCAGGACGTCCAGTCGTATGCCATCTGCTCCAGGGGCGTGCGCCACATCTTCCGGTTGTAAGGGAAGAAAAAGGCGCGGCACATCGTCCGTCCGAAGCGGCCGTCGAGCCACGCGGCAAAATCGACGGGGCGCGTTTCCCCTTCGACCGCCTCGCGAATCCGTTCCCGGGCGAAGTCCGCCAGGCACTTCCGCACGAATGCCGGGTCGTGTCCCGCAAGGTTGGCCTGGAACGGGTACGCGGTCAGCGTCTGCCGCAGCCAGACGCGGGCGTCGCGCGCGACGCGACGCCAGGCGATCCCGGGGATCCCGCGAATCCACGCACGCATGGCGGAATCGGAGGAATGCAGGAAGTGGCCGCTCCGGTCGAAGCGGTACCGCCCGGCGGCGATGGAGCGACAATGCCCTCCCGCCTCCGCCTCCTTCTCCAGGACGAGGCATTCCTCGCCGGCCGCTGCGAGCGCGTTGGCCGCCGCAAGACCGGTGATCCCCGCTCCCAGGATGACGATCACGGCCGCGCGCTCCTAGAGGCTCATGTCCACGGCCTTCAATCCCGCCGCCACCACGAGGAACCCCGCCACGACGGCCCCGTACCAGTACAGGGAGGAACCCGCGGAAACGCGCATCGCGGCCAGGCCGATGCCGGCGGACAAGGCGGCGGCCACGCAGCTCGATACCACCGTCTGGCCGGTCGAAAGCCGCCACTTCCGCAGCCGAAGGCTGAAGTGGTCGCGGCTTCCGGCCATGATCGGCGTGCCGCGCCGGAAGCGAAGATACGACAGAAACAGGATCTCGAAAAGCGGGACCGCGAAGATCGCGAGCGCGGTGAGCCACCCCAGGGGATTGCGCCGCGTATACTCGCCTCCGATCGCGAGGCCGCCCAGCAGGAAGCCCAGGAAGAGCGACCCCGCGTCGCCCAGGTAGATCTGGGCCGGCGGCCGGTTGAAGTACAGGAACCCCAGAAGCGCGCCCGCCAGGGAGAGGCACGTCACGACGCCCACGACGTTCCGCTGAAGGAGAAACACGACCGCGAGCGCGGAGGCGGAGACGAACCCCACCCCGCTCGCGAGTCCGTCCATGACGTCGATCAGATTGAAGCCGTTCGTCATCAGGATCATCCAGAAGAACGTCAGCGCAACGCAGACCAGCGGCGGCAGAATCGCGACGCGGATCCGGATCCCGGCCTTCAGCATGAGGAACACCGCGATCACCTGGACGAGAAGCTTGATCCGGGGCGAGAGGCGGCCGATGTCGTCGATGAGACCGAGCATCACCACGACCGCGGACGCGAGCAGCAGCCCGGTCAGCGAGTCGCTGAACCGAAGGAAGATCGCAACGGGAAAGAGAACCGCGCTGAATACGGCGAGTCCTCCGAGATACGGCACCGGCCCCTTCTGGGTCTTGAGGCCTCCGTCGGGGCGGTCGACGATTCCGAACCGGCCGGCGGAGTCCCGGAAGATCGGCGTCAGGTAAAGCGCCAGAAGCAGAGACGTTCCGAACGCGGCGGACGCCGAAAGGCCGAGGAAGGGCCCGCTTCCCTCCGTCACTTGAAATCCTTCCGGGAAAAGATCAGGCAGGCGAGGAACAGCACCGCCGCGCCGTAGCACACCATGTAGCCCGCCGCAAAGGGGAGGACGGCGAGAGAGCGCACCGTCCCGTACACGACTTCGTTCTTCCAGTTGAAGTTCTCCAGATTGGGCAGCAGGTAATAGATCGCGTCCGCCGCGAGCCGGACCGTTCCGGACGACGCCCGCGATCCGAATACGACCAGGTCCCGCGAGACGTGTCCGATGAGAAACATGGAAAGCGTGAAGATCGCGCTCAGTGTGGGAGTGGTGAAGGTCGAGAAGAAGGAAGCCAGGAAGATCAGGAGGACGAGCTCCATGTAGATCCCCGCGCAAGCGATGAGGATCCCGGGTTCCCAGGCGCCCGCGTGGCCCGCGTGGACGAAGAACAGCGTCAGCGCCATCACGAGGGTCGTCAGGAACAACGTCCCGCACAGCCCCGCGGCCTTCCCCACGATGAACTCCCAGCGCGGGACCGGCCTGGAGAGGATCAGGAACACGGTCTTCCGCTCCACCTCGTGGCTCACGAGGGTGATCCCGAGGAAGACCGCCATGATCACGCCGAACAGTTGGATGGAGGCGAGCCCCACGTCCGCAATGATCCGCGCCAGATCTCCGACGGAGAGGTCGGCCAGAAAGTAGGACAGCCCGATCACGAGGAGCGCGAAGGCGAGAATCACGTACAGGATCTTGTTCCGGACCGTCTCCCGGAACGTGTTGAGGCCGATGGAAAAGATCCTACTCGGCATGATCCTTCCCGTTCTCGCCGCCCGGGTTCGCCGGGAGTCCGGCCGTCGGGCTCGCCGTCACGGAACCGCCCCGTTGGAAACTCCTTCGAAGGGCTTCGTCGGCCTCCCGCCCGCCGATCTGCCGCACGTAGACGTCCTCGAGGCGCCGTTTCACGGGAGTGAACGACCGGAGAAGCGACCCCGCACCGCGGAACGTCTCGACCAGGGCGTTCGCCTCTTCGAGGTCCTTCGCGCGGAGCATGAGGGCGCCGCCCTGGATCGCCCCCTCCCGGAAAACCAGGCCGTGGCCCTCGAGCCATTGCCTTCCGGGCACGGGCGAAAAGAGAAGCTCCACGAACTGGATTCCCTCCCCGCCCATCAACTCCTCGAGAGTCCCTTCCGCCACCTTGCTGCCGTGGTCGAGCATGACGACCCGGTCGCAGAGCGCCTCCACGTCGGAGATGATGTGGGAGCTGAAGAAGACGGTCTTGCCGGCCGCCTTCATATCCCGGATGAGGGTGCGGAACTCCATCCTTCCCAAGGGATCGAGCCCCGACATCGGCTCGTCGAGGATCAGGAGCTCCGGGTCGTGCAGCAGCGCCTGGGCGAGCGCGAGGCGCTGCATCATTCCCTTCGAGTACTTTCGGACGGCGATCTCCCCCGCCCCGGCAAGCCCCACGCGCGCGAGCATCGCCTTCGAGCGGTCCCGGATGTCCCTCTGCCGCATGCCGGTCAGGTGTCCGCACAGGGAAAGGAGCTCCTGGCCGGTCAGGTATTCGTAGAAGTACGGATGCTCCGGCATGAATCCGATCCGCCGGCGGTTTTCCGGCCGGCAGCCCACTTCCTCGCCGAACACGGTGACCGCGCCGGAATCCGGAAACGCCAACCGGTTCAGGATCTTGATCGTCGTCGTCTTGCCGGCCCCGTTGGGCCCCAGGAACCCGACGACCTCGTTGCGCGCCACGGAGAACGACACGTCCGAGAGCACCCGGACCCGCTTCCGCCAGAAGCCGGTAGGGTACGACTTGGAAATCCGCGCGACCGCCAGGACGGCATCGGAGGAGCTCATCTCTTCCGGAACACCCTAAGCCGCGATGTGACGCGGGTGCTCCTCACCGAGCCGTCCGCGGACAGGACGTATCTCCCCCCGTTGGGTTCCTCGGGGATCCGCCGGATCAGGCCCGCCCGGACGAGGTCTTCAAGCGTCCCGGGAAGAGCGCCCTCCGTTTGCCGGTACGCGGATACGGCCTTCTCGAGCGCCTGGATGTCCCGTTCGACGATCACTTCGCGGATCCGCCTGCGCAGGACGGCGAGCCGTGCCGGGTCGGTCTCGTCGCGTACCATCTTGTCCAGGAAGGCCAAGGCGGTCGCCGGGGCCCTGCCTTCCGCGAACATCCGGGAGGCGAGCAGCGGGAGATACGAGGGGCTGTGCGGAAGACCCGCGGCTTTTTCCAGGGCCTTCGCGGCCTCCAGGGGATCGCCCAGGGAAAAATACCGCGTGTACCCGATGTAGAAGGGGAACCGCCAGTCGGTGGGATGGGTTTTCGCACCACGGCCCAGGATGTCGAGGGCCTCGTGCACGTGCCCCGGGGAGCCCCCGAGGACGAGCCCGCCCAGGATGTACGGGACGACGAAGCGGGGATCGAAGTTCGTCGCGGCCCGGAGAAGGACGTACAGACGATCGAAATCCGCGGCGGTCATGCGCAGCGGGCTCGCCACCTGCACGGCGGACAGCCATGCGAGGTCGCCCAGGAAGGCGCGGAAGCCGAAGGCGAAGTCGGGATGCCTGCTGATCTCGAGCAGCAGGGACTCCGCCGGTACGGGCCGCCGGGCCGCTTCCGCGGCCGCCGAACGTTCCAGCACGATGCGCGACGACAGGAGCGCGGAGATGCCGAGAAGCAAAGCCGGCACGGCCCAGAGAACCATGCCCGCCGCCCCGCGCCGGGCCCAATAGCCTTCCGCCTCCTTCATCGTTCCCCTTGCGGCTCCACCTGCGGGTTCTCGTGATCCTCCAGGGAGAAGACCGCCGCCTCTCCCGGCACGCGCTCGCGCTCCTCCGCCGGAAACGGGAGCCTGCGTTCCGCAGTGGGATTGTATCACTGTCCCCCGGAGCCCGAAGAGAAATGTCTCGTCTCGAGGGCATCGAGCCGGGACTCGACCTTGCGCCGGTCGATCCGGAGCAGGTCCCGCTGCCAGGGCTCGAGCGGCTCCCCGTCGAATTTCGCGGAAAGGGCAAGCGCCTTCCGATAGTGCGCCGTCGCCTCTCGGGGGTCCTCCTTCTCCTCCGACCTCGCAAGCAGGACATACGCGCTGGCCGCGTTGGGCTCGACGCGGACGATCCTCTCGAGCACGGCGCGGGCCGCGCGGGGGTCTCCGATTCGGCCCAGGATCTCGGCCTTCCGGCGAAGCGCGGTGACGCTGTACGGATCCTTGGCCAGGCTCTCGTTCAGGGCGGCAAGCGCGAAGCCTTCGAACCTGCGCCGAACGTCGCGGTTCGCGGCCGCCTCCGCCAGCTCGCCCAGCAGATAACCGGTCTGGGAGAGGTGGAGGGGGTTCTCCGGGCTCGCGGCGACCGCCTGCTGCTGCGTGTTCACCGACGCCGCGAGGTATTCCGTTCGCCCGGTCTTGAGGTACCAGCGGAAGTACACGGACGAGATCCCGTCAAAATAGGCGGAGCACAGGGGATCGGTGCGCGCGGCCCGTGTGAAGTCGACCATGGCCCCGTTCGCGTCGCCCTTGTCGAGCGCTTCCAGGCCGTGGCGGTACCGCACGAGGCCGTACCCGCTCATCGCCGCGTAGACGATGCAGGGAATCAGAACCAGCGAAAAGCCCGCCCGGAGAACGGAAGAGAGAGCGGGGGCGTCCGCCGCCTCCGGCGTATTGCGGTTGGCGAGCAACGCCGCGCACGCCGCCACCGGAAGGGCGACGGCGAACGCGTCCAGGCTGACGTCGAAGAACGCGTGGATCATCCCCACCACGGGAATGAGGCAAAGGGCGAGGATCCGGTCCTCGCGGCGGCTCTCGCGCCACATCAGCCGCAGCAGGGCGAACGCGACCGCGAGCGCCAGGAGAATTCCCGGGAAGCCCAGCTCCGAAAGAATCCCGAAGAACTGGCTGTGCGCCGTGGCCGCGGTCTTCCCGTACCGGAACGCGGCACCCTCGATGGGCTCGCGGAAGCGGAGCCAGAAGAACTTGAATCCCCCCAGCCCCACTCCGAAGGGGTGGGTCAACGCGGTTTCCCATGCCGCCTTCCAGATCTTGAGCCGCCCGAGCGCGTAGGGGTCCGAGGCAGTGGAAAACCGGGACGCCGTCGTCGCGAGAAGGAGCGCCGTTGCCGCCCCGCCCCCGAAAAGCCAGGGCGCCTTCCTGCCCCGGACCGACAGGACCAGGAAGAGAAAGACCCCGGCCGCCGCCGGCACCATCGCCCTGGAGCGGGTCAGACAGATCCCGGCGCCCAACAGGGCCGCAAGTACGAAGCATGCGATCCTCGCTGCGGGACGTCCCCTTGCCTTCGCCCCGTTTGCGAAATGGATCGCGGCGATTCCGGCGAAGAACAGAAGGCCGGCCAGGACGTTGGGGTTCGCGAAGGACCCTCCGGGCCGGGCCGACCTTCCGGACGCATACTGGAAGAGCTGCCACCCGACCTCGAACGTCCCCGCGAGGATCAGGACGGCCAGGATCCGGTTCGCTTCCGCTTTCCACTCGTCTTGCGACTCCGCGCTGCGGACGAGGAGATAGACCAGGCCGACGCAGACGATGTTCAGCGCGAACTGGTACGCCGCCCACGGGTAGGCCGCCCATCCGGTCGAAAGAATCGCGTAGACGAGGAAGAAGAGCCCGGGAACGTCCATGGGGAGCCATACGGGAAAGAACCGCCGGAAGACCCACAACCCGGCGAAGGAAAGGAACAGGACGGTCAGCCGGACGACGAGCGCGGGAACGGGGGTATCACCGCCGCCGGCAGCGGCGGCGAATACCAAGAGAAAGAGGACCAGGGGCCAGAAGCCCCTGATCCCCTTCTCGGATCGCGATGCGCCGTTAGATTCCAGAGTTTGTGTTGACCAACACGTTGGTGTCGTTGATCGCCCAGCAGTCCGCCTGTCCCGTGTTGCTGATGTCTCCCGCGGCGCCGGCCGTAAT
>CAYWOT010000052.1:0-256 GCA_964459975.1 uncultured bacterium | reverse complement strand
GCCGCGTTGTCCAACGCCGGCGTGTAGGTCCCGGCCAGAGGCGCAGCGGATTTCACCCAGTTGATGGTTCCGTTGATCGACGTCGACCCCGGCTTGTGCGTAGCATCCTTGGTGGTGCCCGGAGCGCCGGAGAGCGTGTACCCGTAGATCTGTTTCCCGCCGACCGGTTCCCAATTGGCCTGGTCGAACGTGCCGTACGCGTTCTGTTCGCCGAAGTACGCCGTCTCGGCCGTGTACACCCCTTTCAAGTTCGTCT
>CAYWOT010000051.1:0-12059 GCA_964459975.1 uncultured bacterium | reverse complement strand
GCTTACCATCGTGTTCCATGAGTCGGGGCCCGCGGGTTTTCGGGATCTGATCGAGGAAGCGGCCGCGGAATTTCCGGGCGCCCTGACCATGAAGAAGGTGGTGGGCGGGGAGACGGTCGACCTCGGGGGAGGCTCCCTGGAGGTGATCCATACCCCGGGGCACACCATGGACAGCATTTGCCTCTACCATGCGCCGACGCGGTCCCTGTTCACGGGGGACACCGTCCTCCCGTACGCGGTGGCGTCTCCGGACCCGGCCGCGGGAGGAAGGGCCGAGTATCATCTCTTCTCCGTCAAGCAGCTGAAGCGACGGAAGATCGACGTCCTGCTGCCGGGCCACGGGACGCCTGCGGCCGCGGAGGCCGGGCGGGTACTGGACGGATCGTATGCCGGGATCGTCAAAAAGATGGTCGGGCTCGAAACCTCCTGGCTTGAGGGCGCGGCCACGCTGGCGGGGAAAGGGTATCTGGAGGAGAGCCTGTTCTGCTGCGAGATGGAGCGGGAGCTGCACCCGGAGAACCGCAAGGCGTTGGAGCTCAAGGCGACCTGTCTGTCCGACCTGGGCCGGTTCTCCGAAGCGATCGAGGCGTTCGAGAAGCTCGGCGACGGCGACGTTCTTCCTGTCTTTGCGCAGGTGGGAATCGGGGTTTCGCTCATGGGGATGGGGAAATACGAGGAAAGCGTCGCGTCCTTCGAAAAGGTGCTGCAGGAGGTCCCCGGGTCCCGTGACGCACTGGTGTACAAGGGGATGGCGCTCTACCTTTCCGGCAGGTACGATGAGGCGATGCGGGTCGCTCCCTTCGAAGCGGAGTTCCTGGAACGGTTCAAGGACGTGCTGCGGAAGAAAGGAGCCGCCGCGGGCGGGTCTGCGGACCCCGGCGGGTGAGCGGAAACTGGCCGGACTGCCCGGCCGCGGCGCGAAGGGATTCGGAATGACGAAGCCGTTTCGATGCCCGGTCTGCCGGACTCCTCTGGTGGAGGACGTCGATGCCGGGTTCAAGATCCCGCCGGAATGCCCGTATCGATACACCAGTTACCCCGAGCTGTGCGCGAGGCACGACAAGCTCTACTTCGGGAAATGGCGAAAAATGGAGGCCGATCCGAACGACATCAAGCGGGCGTACGGCAAGCTTGCCGAATTGCTGGCTGAGATGAGCCGGATCATCGAAGCCGAGGATGTCGAGGCGGCCCGGCGCGACCTCGCGAATGCGGAAGAAGCGTTTGCCAGGGCGAACGCGGCCGACGACCCCTATGCGTCCGTCCGACACATGGATCAGGCGCTGTCCTATGTCCATCATGCCATCGACGACCTGTTGAAGGCCAGGGAAGCCAAGCCCCATTCCCCGTCGGACTACGAGCGGCACTACGACGTCATCCTGCCGTTCAAGGAGGATCTTTAAGAGGGTTTCCCGGGCCGAGAAGGCCCGGCCTGCTTCCAGCCGATCGCCAGGTTCGGCGGAAAGCGGCTGCACAGCGTGGCATTCTGCCGCTCTTCCGGCCTAAAGACCATTGCAGATTGCAACTCACGAGCGGCCAGGTATCCCGCGCCGTCGAGAGCGGAGTTCCCGGATATCAAGGGCTTATCGCGTTTGCGCCGGCGGCAAAATCTTGGCATCGCCTTTGCTCTTCCTTCTGTGTTCACTTTTCGGGGAAAACCGGGCCTAAAATCCCGTCGGTAACCGACCGGGAAAGGAGGTCGACGCTTGTGCGGAACGGGCGGCCCGTGCGGGAAACAAGGGTGCAGTGAAGCAGCCAGGAGAGTTCTACAAAAGGAGGAGCCCTTGAACAAACAACGAATCCTGTATGGCCTGACCGGGGCCGCCCTGGGCGCGCTGCTGTTGTTCGCCGCGTGCGGAGGAGGCGGGGGTGGCGGCGGCACGTCGACCTCCGCGGAGTCGGGGGTGGTCACCGGAACCAGCACGACGCCTAGCGCCGATCTCCAGGAGATCGCCGACAGACTGAACGCGGTGCTCGCGTTGGGCTACAACACGACCAATGCCGACGCGGTGATGAAGCAGCTGAACGGTCTGGACAACGCGCACGCCGCCGGAGACCTCTTCGTGGTCGACACCCGGGAACCCGCCGACTTCGACAAAGGGCATATCCCGGGCGCTGTCAACATCCCCTTGCAGTCGCTTCCCGAGGCCCTGCTGAACGGGACCTCCGGAATTCCCGCCGACAAGGACGTCGTCGTGGCCTCCTACTGGGGAAACGACGGCAACATGGCGAGCCTGCTCATCAACGTGGCCCGGGTCGCGGATCCGGCCAATCCCGGCGACTACCCCAAGTCCACCTCCATGATGGCGGGAATGACGGCCTGGTCCTTCGACCGGACGCTCGTTCCCACGAATACTCGCTTCGACGACGCGTCCGGATCGGTCACCGTGGAGAAGGCGACCGAGACCACGGCGCATGCGGGCGTGGATCAGGGAGCGTTTCCGACGTACGCCGCATTCTCGGCGGCGACGGATACCGTGGCCAAAAAGATCCTGGTGCGCGCGAAGGACTATCTGAACTCCGTACCGACCCAGTTCGACCTCGAGGTGTACCCGAAGACGCTGGCCGACAACCTGGAGGACGGCAATACCGCCAACGATCCCCAGATCATCAGCGTCCGGGCGGGCTCCGCGTACGCCGGCGGACATATCCCCGGCGCCATCAACATCCCGTACCAGTCGATCGCGAATCTCGCCGACTACACGAAATTCGCGGCGGCGCCCGGCAAGCCGATCGTCGTCTACTGTTACACGGGACACACGGGGGCCCTCTCCACCATGGCCCTCGGGATCCTGGGCTACGACGCGAAAAATCTCCTCTACGGCATGAACGGCTGGAGCACGACCGCGCCGTCGTCCGGCCAGTTGGTGAACTTCGACGTCAGCAGGGGATGGGATTTCCCGCTCAACACCTGGGGCAGCGGCATCGACAATCTGGCCGCGTACACTCCTCTCTCCACGGGGTGCCAGGGTTGCCACACGAGCCTGACGGCCATCTGGACCGACCTGGAAAAAGACCCGACGGAGGCGGCCGCAACCCCGCCCTCGTCGGGCGAAGGCTGAGGCGGGGAAGTTCCGTCCGTGCCGACGGAAAAAAAGGTTTGGGTGTACAACGGCCAGATCGCGCAATATCCCGATAACTATCTCGCCTCGGTCCACGCGCTCGTGCGGGGCTGCACGGATTGCCACGGAGGTGACGACACCGCCTCGACCCGGGCCGCCGCGCATAACGGCACCAGGAAGGCGATTCCCGGGGCGGACAAATGCAGTGCCGCCGCATGCCACCCCGGGATCGTCACCGCCAGCGCCACGAGCCTGCACGCCACGCTGGGCGGATACGTGAAGATCCTGGGCGACCGGGGCTTCGACTTCACGGCCGGGACGGTATCCCGGACGAGGTTCGACCAGCAGTGCACGCGGTGCCACGTCGCCAACGACAGCGCACAGCCCGCCTGCGGTTTCTGCCACGTCTCCGTGCCGCAGGTGGCGGGCGGCGGGTTCCTCAACGGACACAACTTCCGCTTTACCCCGGACATGGAGCGGAACTGCACGGCATGCCACGGGAGCCGCGTGAAGGACGAGTTCTTCGGCCAGAACAACGCCCTCATCGAACGCAACGGTCTGGGTTTGGCCCCGGTTCTGCCCGATGTCCATTTTGCCAAGACCCAGGAGATCGACAACACCACCGGGCTTCCGAAGGGCTGCGTCTTCTGCCACAGCGAAGCCGAGATGCATGGAACCGGCGCACCTGAGCCGACGGGAAGCGGCGACCGGTACGACGTCGCCGGAGCGCCCCAGTGCGTGGATTGCCACACGGGCGAAACGGGCGCCAACGCCCTGCATACCGCGGGACATCTGGCCGCGATGGATTGCCAGGTGTGTCACGCGCAGCCGTACAAGAACTGCTTCGGCTGCCACACCGACGTCGACGTCGGGGGCACCGGGCTTCCTTTCTACAGCATCAACGAAGGGGACCCGACGCTCGCCTCGCGCGCCGAAGGCTCGGCGCCGGACGCTCTCATGGCGATCCGGATCGGAAAGAACCCCCGGTGGCTGGGGGTCGGGGATTCGGAGCACAAGCAATACTCGGTGCTTCGTCATGTGCCCGTGGACAACGACGTGTTCCGGTACCCGCTCGCCGACCCCGTCGACGGGCTCATCCCGGACGTGACGGCGAAACCGATGTGGAAGCATGCGACCCCGCACAACATCCAGCGGAACGTGCTCTCCACGTCGGTGTACGCCTCGTTCAACGTTTCCAACTGCACCAATTGCCACTCGGCTCCCTACGCGGACCACTGGCTCACCGATCCGGTCGCGGACTCGGAGGGATGGCTTCAGCCCGCGTACGAAGCGGATGAACAGATCGCAAACGACAACGTGCTCCAATCCAGCCCGCCGACGATTTCCGGTTCCCCGTAACGCCGGCGTTTTCGGAGGAGCGTGATGAGAAGACTCATTTCGATCGTCGTATGTTGTATGGTCGCGGGATGCCTTGCGGTTTCCGCGATGGCTTCGGGTGCCGCCACGCTGAAATTGTCGGTTCTCTGCGACGACGCGGCGGCGGCTCCCCAGTATCTCAAGGAACACGGTGTGTCGATTCTCGTCGAACTGCCCAACGGCCACCGCTGGCTGGTGGACACGGGCACGACGGACGTCTTCCTGCTCAACGCGCAGAAGATGGGCGAGAGCCTCGACGGGCTGACCGGAATCGCGATCAGCCATGCCCACGACGACCACACGGGCGGCTTGGCCTATTACCCTCGCCTGAAAGGCTCGCCGCCCATCTACGGCCACCCCTACATCTGGGCCAAAACGTACCAGATCAAGAAAGGGGAGAACGTCCGGATCTGCGGGATGCCGTACCTGGCCAGGAAATACGCGGCGCCCCACTTCAAGCCCGTGAACAACATTGTCAAACTGGATGAGAACCTGTTCTTCTTCACCGACGTTCCCCGCGAGCCGGGGAGCTACGCCCCGATCAAGGGGAAGTTCTTCAACGAGGACGGAACCGGACCGTGCCCGATCCTGGATGACGCCACGCTCGTGGTGAAGACGCCCCGGGGACTGGTCGCCCTCTTCGGCTGCGGTCACGCCGGCTACGTCAACATCCTCAAGGCGATCCACAAGGAGTTCCCCAACGACAAACTGCTGTCCGTGGTCGGCGGCCTGCACCTGAAGAGCGCCAACGAGAAGGTCCTGGCCGAAGCGGTGGCGTATACCGACACCATGAAGGCCGAGGGGTTCACGTTCTACGGCGGGCACTGCACGGGCAACAACGCGATCAAGTACTTCAAGGAAAAGTACGGAGAGAAGGTGGTCATGCCCATGGGGGCGGGCCGGGTGATCGAGTACTAGCGGTCCCTTTCCCCGTTTGACGGCGGCGGTTTTGCCGCTAGACTTAAGCGACGGACGGAGTCCGGGGGGTCTCCCCGGGCTCCGTCCGGTTCGACGGGTCGGGAAGTGCCGCACCGTTTCCCGCCCGGAGAGGGGGGGTGATCTTCTTGCCGGATTCGATGTCCCGGATCCGTCTCTCGCGGTGAGACGACGGACGCTTCGCCGGTCGGCGAAGAACCAGCCGAAGGGTTCCCGACGCAAGGACCGTCGCCGGAGAGAGGATCGTTCCCGCAGCGGCTCGGCCGCGAGGGTGTTTGCCCGCTTCGTGGCCGTTGTGCCGGACTTCTTCCTGACGTACTTCCCCTGCGACATTCCTTCGCGCGTTTCCTGACGCGTCCGGTATGGGGCCGGCGCAGCCGCTGTACCGGGGTCTTCGGGTCCGGCAGCCGGACGTCAGGCGCCCCGTCGGGTTCGCGGTCCACCGGAGACGGCGGCAGCCGTCTTCTCTTGCCGGTCGAAAGGGGAGAAAGCATGAGAACGGAAATTCTGGCATCGGCGTGTGTTGCGATCCTTGCCCTGGCGGTCTGCACCGTTGCCCGCGGCGGGGACCTGGATCGTTTCCTGGGCGCGAAAGGCGAGATCCGGATCGCCGGCGGGACCGCGCACATTCCCGTCATGAAGGAAGCGGCCCGGCGCATCATGACGGCGAACCCCGATATCCGGATCAGCATTGCCGGGGGCGGCTCCGGGGTGGGCATCAAGCAGGTGGGGGAAGGGCTGGTCGACATCGGCAATTCGGGGAGGAAGCCCACGGACGGCGAGATCGCCCGGTACGGCCTGCATCCCGTCCGGTGGGCCGTAGACGGTGTGGGCGTCATCGTCCATCCGGGCAACAAGGTCCGGGCGTTGACCCGGAACCAGCTCCAGGGAATCTTCGCCGGGAAGATATCCAACTGGAGCGAAGTCGGCGGCGCGAACGGACGGATCGACCTCTACACCCGGGATGAATCGAGCGGCACCCGCGAGGTTTTCTGGAAAAAGGCCCTGGCGAAGGGGGAAATATCCCGCAAAGCGAATTTCGTCGTCTCCAACGGCGCCATGAAGTCCGCCGTCTCCCAGGACCCCTACGGGATCGGCTACGTGTCGGTGGGGCATATCGACGATTCGGTGGCTCCGGTCGCGCTGGACGGCGTGGTGCCGACCCGTGAAGCCGTCCGGGAAGGACGGTACCCGATCGCCAGAGGGTTGTACAGCAACACGAAGGGCGAGCCAAAGGGTCTGGCGAAGATGCTCGTCGAATATCTCCTGAGTCCCGAAGGCCAGCGAATCGCCGCCGAAAAGGGCTTCGTGCCGGTGCGATGAAACGCGTACGGGAAACGATCGTCGAGCGGCTCCTGCATCTTTCCGCGTCGATCAGCGCGCTCGCCACGATCCTCATCTTCGCATTCATGTTCCTCCTCGGCCTCCCGCTTCTGTCGGGAGGCCGGTTTCTTAACGTTCTCACCAAGCCGTGGGCCCCTCATCTCGGGCTGTTCGGCATTCATCCGATGATCGTGGGAACCGTGGTCATTTCGCTGCTCGGCATGGCGTTCGCCTTTCCGCTGAGCATGGGATGCGCCGTCCTGATCAGCGTGACGGGGGGCCGCGGAACGAGCCGTCTGATGCGCAGGACCGTCGAGGCCATGACGGGGGTGCCGACGGTCGTGTACGGCTTCGTCGGCATCTTTCTGCTCGTTCCCGTCGTGCGGCGGGTCTTCGCCGTCGGCTCGGGCATGTGCGTGCTGTCGGCGTCCGTCATGCTGGCCCTGCTGGTGTCGCCCACGATGATCCTGTTCTTCAGCGACAGTTTCGACAGCGTGCCGCGGCCCTACGGACACGCGGTCCGCGCGCTGGGCGGCACGAAGATCCAGAGCTTTCTCCATGTCGTGCTGCCCTGCTCCGGGCGGGGAATCGCGGCGGGGTTCCTCCTTGCCCTGGGCAGGGCGCTGGGAGACACGCTGATCGCCCTGATGATCGCCGGCAACGCCGTCCAGGTGCCCGGTTCCATCCTGGACTCCGCGAGAACGCTTACGTCCCACATTGCGCTGGTGATCGCGGCGGATTCGGAAAGCCCGGAGTTCCGCGCGATCTTCGCCTGCGGCGTGTCCCTGTATCTCATCACGACCGTTCTCGTCCTGATTCTCCGCGCCAGGGCGCCGCGGCACGGAGCGCGAACGCGATGAGCAGGCTGCTCGAGAGAGCGATCCCGGCCTTCGCCTGGGCCTGCGGGGCGATCCTTCTGGCGGCGATCGGGTCGGTGATCGGATACGTATTCCTCAAGGGGTTGCACACGGTCGGTCTTACGCTGATATTCGGCGACACCGACCCCGTGGCCGCCCTCCTGATGAAACGCCAGGTGTTCGACGGCCTCTTTCCCGCGATGGTCGGGACGCTGTTGCTCGTCATCCTGTCGGTGGGCCTGGCCGTGCCGCTCGGCGTATCGGCGGGCGTCTATCTGGCGGAATACGCGGGGGGCAGGGCCCGGAACCTGTTCAACGTTCTGTTCGACATCCTGGCGGGACTTCCTTCCATCGTCATCGGGCTGGTGGGGTTCAGCCTGGCCGTCTTCCTGAACCGGCATCTTTCCGAACGGCTCCACCCGTGTCTGCTGATCTCGAGCGTCGCCCTGGCTTTTCTGGTGCTTCCCTACATCATCCGCACGACCCAGGTTTCCCTCGAGAATCTGCCTTCGCAGAGCCGAATGACCGCGCTTGCCTTGGGCGCCGACCGGCTGCAGAACGTCTTCCGCGTCCTTTTGCCCCAGTCGCTGCCGGGACTGCTGAGCGGGATCATTCTGGCGATCGGCCGTTGCGCGGAAGACACCGCGGTCATCATGCTCACCGGCGTCGTCGCGTCGGCGGGAGTGCCGCGCTCGCTCCTGTCCCGCTATGAAGCGTTGCCGTTCTACATCTACTATGTTTCCTCGCAATACGCGGATCAACGGGAGCTCGCCACGGGGTACGGCGCCTCGATTCTCCTGCTGGTCATCTGTCTGCTTCTGTTCGGTCTGGCGTTCGTCGTCCGAAAGGGTGTGACCTATCGCGCGTTGTACCGGGCATGAAGGGCATGTCGACGCCGCCCCCGAAAATCAGAACCCGCTCGGTAGGCTTTTCCTACGACGGCAAGACGGTCCTGCGGGACATCACGGCCGATTTCCCGGAAAAGAGCGTTACCGCCGTCATCGGGCCGTCGGGTTCCGGGAAATCGACGTTCCTTCTGACGCTGAACCGCCTCTGGGAGGAAATCCCGCACTGTTCGATGCGAGGGAGCGTGGAAATCCGGCTCGACGGCGGGTTCCGCGACATCCAGGAGCCGGAGATCTCCGGCTCCTGGCTGCGCAGGCGCGTCGGCACGGTCTTCCAGGTTCCGAATCCCCTGCCGATGGGAATCTTCCGGAATGTCGCCTTTCCATTGCAGCTCATGGGGATCCGGGACAAGGGGGTCATTCGCTCCAGGGTGGAGCGGGCGCTTGCGGAAGTACGGCTCTGGGAGGAAGTCAAGGACCGGCTCTCCGATTCCGCCCTGTCTCTCTCGGGAGGGCAGCAGCAGCGGCTGTGCCTTGCCCGGGCGCTGATCCTGGAACCGGAGGTGTTGTTGCTGGATGAACCGACTTCTTCCTTGGACGGCGAAGCCGCGGAAGCCGTCGAGGAGCTTCTCGTGCGTCGGAAGGATGCGTGCACCATGCTGGTGGTCTCCCATTATCTCGATCAGGTGAAACGGATCGCCGACGCGGTCCTGGAACTTCGCGATGGAACGGTGGTTCGCGAAAGGTGAGCCTTTGGCGCCCGACCGGCCGGGGGCGCCGAAGGCGGCATTGCGGTTCGTCATGGGCCGAGGCGGCTACCGTGGCATTCTGCAAGGGCGTCGGGATAGACCCCGCGCCCGCCTTTTGCTAACCCATTGAAAAACAACGAAGCTGCTGCAACGGAGAAGAACGGCGCCCCCCGGCATCCTCCTTGCTGATCCATTCGGGCACGTATGAGAATCGCGGTCCCGGATTGGGAGGGGAACGTCTCCCCCGTGCTCGACAAGGCCGGAAGGATCCGGCTCGCCGACATGGGGGAGGGAGGAGTCGTGGCCCGGGAGACGGTCGTTCTGCTCGCGGGCGCCCCGACGTCCCGCGCCCTCCAGCTGGCGAAGCTCGGCGTCGACGTTTTGATCTGTTGCTCGGTTTCCCATGCCTTGGAAGCGGTGCTGGTTTCCCGGGGAGTGAGGGTCGTCCGCCACATCTGCGGGCCGGTGGACGAAGTCGTGAACGCCTGTCTCTCCGGCGGTGTCATCCCGCAGAAGCTGATCATGCCGGGTTGCCGGGAGCGCAACCGGGAGTGGGAGTCTCCGCACGGCTGATCGATGCGTCCGTGCCGCCGCGGCGCGTGGTTGACAAATGCCCTGCGGCCCTAAAGAAAGCCGCAGGGGCTTTCCGGGAGTCCCCCTCCTACCGGACATCGGCTCCCGATACGATGCCGGTCGCGACGCCCGGGAAGACGGAAAAGGGCTCCCCCCAGGATTCGGGAGCCCTTTTCGCGTCCAGGGGGAACGCCGGCCGCGCCCGTTCGCGGGAACCGGTCCCGGGAGCGGCCCGCGGCCATAGCGTCGCATTCACGCGATTGTTTTTCGCCTATACAGTCGCTACATCGCAACGGTGCGAAAGGGCCGCGCAGCGGCCCGAGCCGCGAAACCTCCCGTTTCATCAGCGGTCTCCCGGCGGGAATCGCTCCGGCCTCCGATTGGCACGGATCATGCACTCTCCCGGTGACGACGGGAGGCACCACCCGATGAAGGTTGCCCTGGCGGTCTGGGACGGCAGGATCTCCCCGGTGTTCGACGTGTCCCGGAGGATCCTCGTTCTCGAAATCGACGGGGGCATCGTCACCTTGAGGCGGGAGGAAACGTTCGAGGAGAACGATCCCTACCGGCGGGCGGCCAGGCTTGCGGAATGGAACGTCCAGGAACTCGTCTGCGGCGCCATCTCGCGGCCGCTGGCCGGTCTGTTCGCCGCCTACGGGATCCGGACGATTCCCTTCATCGCGGGGAACGCGGAGGAGGTCATCGGGGCATACCTCGCGGGGAAATTACCGAACCGGCGAATGGCCATGCCGGGTTGTTGCGGGCGGCGCATGCGGTTCCGCGGCGGCCGGCGCGGCGAAAGGAGGTAGCAGATGCCACGAGGAGACGGGACGGGACCCCAGGGGAAAGGACCGCGAACGGGCCGGGGCCTGGGGAAATGCGGAGGCAAGGAGAAACCGACGTTCGGGACACCGCCCGGCCGGGGCCGCGGCCTGGGGCCCGGGCTCGGGCGCGGCATGGGGCGCATCATCGGTCGGAATCGCGAACCGGAGCAGGGAGAAGACAAATAGGCGCAGCGCGCCATTTCCGAAAGGAGGGACATTTCCATGCCAGGTGGGGATCGAACGGGTCCGCTGGGAACGGGACCGATGACGGGAAGAGGCTTGGGATATTGCGCGGGGCTGGCAGGCGCGTTCTTCGGCCGGCGTTTCGGCATGGGGTACGGCCGGGGGGCGGGCGCGGGCGGCCGGGGCCGAGGCTGGCGCCACATGTTCTACGCGACCGGCCTGCCCGGCTGGATGAGGTTTGGTTGGGGCGACCCGGCGTTCCTTACCGATCCGCCTCCGGGGACGGAGAAGCGGATCCTGGAAGGGGAAGCCGAAGCGCTCAAAGAGCAGCTCGACCAGATCCGGAAGCGGCTCGACGAACTGGAGAGCGGCGAGAAGGCCGGTCGATGAAGATCGTGGTGACGTCCACCGGCGACGCGCCCGAATCGCCGGTCGACTCCCGGTTCGGACGGGCGGCGACGTTCCTCGTGTTCGATACCGAAACCGGCCGGTACGAGTCGATCGGCAACGACCGGAACCTGAACGCTCCACAGGGAGCGGGCATTCAGGCGGCGGAAGCGGCCGCGCGTCTGGGCGCCCGGTGCGTGATCACCGGGCACTGCGGACCGAAGGCCTTCCGGGTGCTCAACGCGGCGGGGATCCGGGTGTATACGACCGACGCGTGCACCGTGTCCGAAGCCGTCGAGCGGTTTCGCGCCGGCACCCTGTCCGAGGCCCGCTCCGCGGACGTCGAAGGGCATTGGGGGTGAGCGGACTTGTATCCTACAGGCCCGTGGGCGTCGTCCGCAGCGAGCATGTCGCAGAGGAACGGACGCCCATCCAGCCGGTATACGCGCGGGGGTGCCGCGGAACGGTGGAGATTTTCCCGGAGTTCGTCGAAGGGCTTCGCGACCTGGAGGGGTTTTCGCACCTCTACCTCGTCTACCATTTTCACCGCTGCCGGTAGGCCAGGCTCGTGGTGAAGCCCTTTCTCCAGGACGTGAATCGGGGGATCTTCGCCACCCGCGCGCCCTGGCGCCCCAATCCCGTGGGCCTGAGCATCGTGGAGCTGGTCCGGCGGGAGGGGGACGTCCTCCACGTCGACTACGTCGACATCCTGGACGGCACCCCGCTGCTGGACATCAAGCCCTATACGTCGCGGTTCGACCACGTCTGTCCGACGCGCAACGGCTGGTACGACGAGGTGGACGAGGAGACCGCCAGGCGAAGGGGAAGGCGGGAATACGACGGGTAGCGAAGGCGCCGGCACCCCCGAACGACGTGCGCGCGGAGACGGATCATGATTGTCGCGATCGCATCAGGCAAAGGCGGGACCGGAAAGACGACGGTGGCC
>CAYWOT010000050.1:0-12214 GCA_964459975.1 uncultured bacterium | reverse complement strand
TCCGCCTCTGGTCGAGACGATCGCGGAGTCCGGCATTTCTCCCGAAAACATCCGCATCGTGGTCGCCACGGGACTGCACCGCCCCAACGAAGGAGAAGAGCTGCGGGCGGTCGTCGGCTCCGACGACGTGCTCCGGAGGGTGAGCGTCGAGAACCACTTCGCGCGCGACGACGCCGCCCACGTCGACCTGGGGAAGACCTCCCGCGGCATTCCGATCCGGATCGACCGCCGCTTCGTCGAGGCGGACTTGAAGATCGTCACCGGCCTGGTCGAGCCCCACTTCATGGCGGGGTATTCCGGGGGCCGGAAGGTCGTCGCTCCGGGGGTCGCGCACCGGGACACGATCCTGGCATTCCACGCCGCGCCGATGCTGGAGCAAAAGGGCTGCGCCAACTGCGTCATCGACGGGAATCCTCTCCACGACGAACAGATCGAGATCGTCCGAAGAATCGGTGAAATCGCCGCCGTAAACGTGGCCATCGACGAAAACCGGGAGATCGGGTTCGTCAATTTCGGCGAGATCGAGGAAAGTCACCGCGAGGCGGTGGCGTTCATGAGAAACCATGCGGAAGTCGCCGTGCCCCGCCGGTTCCGCACCGTCGTCACCAGCGCCGCCGGTCATCCCCTGGACGCCACCTTCTACCAGACCGTCAAGGGGATGGTCGGCGTCATCGACATTCTCGAGCCCGGCGGGACCATCATCATCGCCGGCGAATGCTCGGAGGGGATGGGCAGCCCCGAGTTCGTCGCGGCGCAGCGGGCGCTTTGCGCAATGGGACCGGAGCGGTTCCTTGAGGTCCTGTCCTCCCGGGACAGGGCGAAGATCGACGAATGGCAGTCCGAGATGCTGGTCAAGGCCCTGCGGGCCGGCCGCATCCAACTCTATTCGACGGGGCTTTGCGAAGAGGGCAAGAAGGACGCCTTTGTCGAACCGGTTCCGTCCGTGGAAGGCGCGATCGCCGCAAGCGTCGCGGCCTGCGGCGACCCGGACATCGCCGTGGTGCCGGAAGGGCCGTACGTCATCCCCCGCGCCCCCCGGAACGCGTCAACGCCCTTGTCCGCCTGAAGACTCAGGATTCCAGGGAAGAGACCGGGGGCGGGTCGCCTGAGGGTCGCAGTGGACAGGCTCTCAACCCTTTCCTACCAGGAGGCTGTCATATTTCCACTTTGGCGAACCACGTGTTCGCCTTTGTCACCGCCTGTTCCTTGCGCTTCGGATCGTCCGAAAGGTCCGAGAGAAAAACGGCGATTCCCCGTTTGAACGCGTCAATGAGATCGTCCACGTGAATGGAAAGGGTGTTCATGCGTTCGATTGGACGACCCTCCTGCAGGATATCCAATGTTCCCTTCCCCCAAGCGTACCGGATCGGCAGAGCTTTTCTTTTTCGTGAAGGGGGGGGCAATGGAGCAAAAGCGTGAAGGATTCCACATCGAGCCCTCCAAAGGTCGCCCGCGGAGCATCGTAAGGTTTGGTTGGAGAGGAGATACTGTTTCGACCATCGCTTGAACGCGGCTGCGTTGTCTTCCTTCGGGCTCCGTTCCAGCGAGGCCAGGATGTCGATCCCGGTATAAAGAAGGATCAAGCTCGGCAGAGTCTGCTTCCGGTCCCGGCAGTCCTCGATCGCGCAAAGCAGCGTCTTGATATTGTTCAGCAGAGAGTCCGGCATGGCGCAACCTTCGCTCGAATCATTTTTTGGAAAGAGAATTTTAGCAGAAATTTCGGAAACGTGTACACCGACTGCTGTCGGGGCGCCTTTCCCCCACCACAAAAGAAAGGGGGTGCGATCTCTCGCAACCCCCTGTTTTTACTATGGTGGGCGCTACTGGACTTGAACCAGTGACTTCCACCGTGTGAAGGTGGCACTCTACCGCTGAGTTAAGCGCCCGCGGGAACTCCTATTCTACCTGTCCCCCGCCCCGCATCAAGCGCTTTTTCGCGCCTCAGAACGACAACTGCAGGCCGACGTACGGCCCCTTGAGCGTCATGTCCGCGACGAGGTCGTCGTCGTCGACCGAAAGGTCGAGATACCGGTAGCCCCCCTGAACCTGTACGAAACGCACCGGGGCGATCGAGGCGAAGACGTCGGCCTCGTAGAGATGGTTTCCCGAATACGCCATCCCGGTCCCCCGGGCGTCGATGCGCACCCGGTTCTTCGCGAAGCCCACTCCTGCGGCGACCCCGAGCATGGGGATCGGCAGCCGGAAGTCCTTTTCTTCCGTCATCGTCGAGCTGGAGAGCCTCAAGTCCCCGTCCGCGTACTTCACTTTGGCGATGAGTCCGAGACGGAACGACGCGGCGGCGGTTTCGGGACGGAAGATATCCACCTGCACCTCGCCGTCGACCATCGTGACGTCCAGGCGCGAGATCACGCGGTCGCTGACGGAGAAAGTCTCTCCGTTGAACACGATCGCCCGCGAAAGGATGTTGTCTCCGTCGTAGCGCAGCCCCGTGTATCCAGCCCGGAGGGTGACCCTCCCCAGACGCACGAACGCCTCGCCGGAAGGGGTATCCTCGTCGCCCACTCCGAGGTCGCTCTTGGCGTCAAGCTTCGTGTCCGCCGTTCCCGCGCCGAAAGTCTGCGCGGTCGCGGAGAGATGGGGGAACCAGTACGTTCCGCGGACTCCGGCCTCGAAGTCGGCCCGGGCCGGAACGGCAGAGCAGAGGAAGAGCAGGAGCAGGATCGGGAGGAACGCAGCCGATCGTCTCATCGTGCCTCCTACAAGATTCGTCTGGTATAATAGGCGCGCCGTCCCCGGGATCAGGGCGGCGTATTCCAAGGGTCGCGACGCTGGCGCAGACGGAAGCGGATGGGGCGCTGGTGGCCCCCCCGGACTTCAAATCCGGTCGGGAGGCAGCAATGTCTCCGGTGGGTTCGATTCCCTCACGCTTCCGCCAATTCTTCCGTCGCCGGAAGTCCCGGGGAATCGAACCGAGCGAACGCGCCGACGAACAGGAGGAAAAGCGGTCCCTCCTCCGTCGCCCGCGACAGCATCGCAAGGAAGACTCCCGGCCTATCATGGGAACCCTTATCGATCGTTTCGGGGAGTTTCTTTAGGGGCGGAAGGAGTAGCGGCAGCCGCAGTAGTTCTGCCGGTAAAGTCCGAGGCGCTTTGCCGCCTCCACGCTCTTGCGGAAGCCGTCCTTCTTCTTTAAGTCCGCCTCGACGAAGAGCACTCCCGCCTTTTCCGCCTCCTCCCGCCCGATCCGGTTGACCAGCCGGGCGTCCTTTTTCGGGCTGACCGTGAGAACCGTGGAAAAGGCCGGAATGCCGAGGATCTTTGCCTCCCGTGCGGTACGGGACAGGCGCATCCGGATGCATGCGTCGCACCGGCGTCCCCGTTCCGGTTCGCCCTCGAGCCCGGAGACGGCCTCCTCCCACTCCGGGTCTCCTCCCCCGGCGACGCGCAGAGGAACATCGGCGAGCGCGGCGAGCTTCCGGGTCGCGGCGAGGCGGCGTTCGTATTCGTCGGCCGGGTGGATGTTCGGGTTGAAGAAGAACGCGACGACGCCGTATCGTTCCCCCATCGCGGGAACGCCGTACGACGCGTCCGGCGCGCAGCAGATGTGGAGCACGAGGCCGTCCGCATCGGACGGACGTTTCGCCTCGTATGGAGAAACCGCGTCGTTCATACCCGGTATCTTATAATGGAGCGCAGGGAAACGGGGGAAAACACCGTGGTCATCAACCTGGTTCTGTTCGTCCTGACCTTTCTCACGACGCTTTTCGCGGGGGCGCTCCTGGCGGGAGGGCATCCGTTTTCCTCCCCCGGGGACCTGGAGCTGGGCTTCATGTTCGCCATCCCTCTCCTGTCCATCCTCGGAGTTCACGAGCTGGGGCACTACACCGCGGCCAAGCGGCACTCGGTCGACGTCACTCCGCCCTATTTCATCCCCGCCCCGTCGTTCATCGGCACGTTCGGCGCCTTCATCAAGATGAAGTCGCCCGTTCCGGACCGCAACGCGCTCATGGACATCGGGGCGGCGGGACCGATGGCCGGGGCGGTCGTCGCGCTGCCGGTCCTGCTCTTCGGGCTCCACCTGTCGGCCGTCCGGGCGAGCGCCGGGCTCTCCGCCGGGATTCCTCTCGGCGAATGCCTTCTCTTCCGCGCGGCGACGTACGCCGTGCTCGGCCCCGTGCGCGACGGCTACGACGTGGTGCTCCACCCCGTGGCGTTCGCCGGGTGGATCGGGCTGCTCGTCACCGCCCTGAATCTGCTCCCGTCCGGACAGCTCGACGGCGGGCACATTGCTTACGCGATGTTCGGCGGGCGATACACGAAGGTATCCCGCGCGGTTCCGTTTCTCCTCCTTCCCCTGGGCCTTCTCTGGGGCGGATGGGTCGTCTGGGCGGTCCTCCTGCTCCTGCTGGGCACGAGGCATCCGAGACCGATCCTGGACGAGATTCCGTTGAGCCCCGGAAGGCGGCGGATCGGCATGGCGGCGGCCCTCCTCTTCGTGCTCTGCTTCACCCCCAATCCGATCCCGCTGTAGAAGGGGGCGGCCATCCGCGAGCTCCGCTCCCTGCGCCCGTACCTGCGCCGCCACAAGCCGGCAATCGTGGCGTGCGTGCTCGTCCTCTTCCTCTCCAGCCTGTTCGGCCTCCTCGTTCCGTGGATGATCCGCGGGGCGATCGACGGGATGTCCTCGCCTACCGGGCGAGAACGGGTCGTTCGGTCCGTATCCCTGCTGCTCCTGTTCGCGGCGATCCACGCGGGGTTCCGGTACCTCGGAAGACGGGGAATGCTCATCACGGCCCGCCGGGTGGAGATGCACCTGCGCCGGGACATCTTCTCCCACGTGATCCGCCTGCCCCTCTCGTTCTTCGGGAAGACGCCCACCGGCGACGTCGTGTCGCGCATGACCAACGACGTCTCGGCGGTCTGGCTCCTGCTCGGCCCCGGCGCACTGACGCTCCTGGGATCCGCGATCTCCTATTCCCTGGCGCTGGTGTTCATGGTCCGGATCAGCGGCTGGCTGACGCTTCTGGCGCTCGCCGTGGCGCCTCTCATCGTGATCACCTCCCGCGAGTACGGCAAGGCGTTCCACCGCCATCACCGGAGGGCGCAGGAGGCTCTGGCGAAAATGAACGCGTTCCTCCAGGAAAACATCGCCGGCATCCGGCTGGTCAAGGCGTACGGGATGGAAGCGGGCGAGGAGCGGCGGTTCGAGGGTGCCTGCAGGGACTATTACGGCCAGAACATCTCGGTCGCAAAGACCTCGGCCGCCTTCCACGGGGCGATCGGGCTCCTCGCGGGGGCCGGGGTGGCGCTGGTTCTTCTGGTCGGCGCGTCGCTCGTGATTCGGGGGACCCTTTCCCTGGGGGGCTTCGTCGCGTTCAACGCGTACCTGGCGATGCTCTCGTTCCCGACGATGGCGCTCGGGTGGGTGATCAACCTCGTGCAGCGCGGCGAAAGCGCGATGGGGCGGATCAACGAGTTCCTCGCGCTCCTTCCCGAGCAGTCGGTGCCCTGCCTGATGCCGCGTGCGCGGACCGCCCGCGCTCCGTTTCTCGAAGTCCGGGAGCTGTCGTTCGGGTACGAGGGGGACGGGCGGGGCGAGACCCTCCGGGGTATCACCTTCTCGCTGCGAAAGGGAGAGATCGCCGGCCTCGTGGGCCTGACGGGCAGCGGCAAGAGCACGCTCTTTTCCCTGCTGTTGCGGCTGTACCCCGTTCCGCCCGGCGCCGTCTTCCTCGAGGGGACGGACCTGACCGACATTCCCCTGGACGCGCTCCGGCGGCGGGTGGCGCTCGTGAGCCAGGATCCGTTTCTCTTCTCCGACACGATCCTCGCCAACATTGCGTTCGCCAGGGACGTGCCCGATGAGGAGGAGGCGCGCCGCGCCGCCTCGGTGGCCCGGTTCCTGGCGGAGATCGACGAGATGCCGCGGGGCATCCGCACGGTGATCGGAGAACGCGGCATTTCGCTGTCGGGGGGGCAGAAGCAGAGGACGACGCTCGCCCGCGCCTTCTACGCCGGCGGCGACCTTCTTCTGCTCGACGACGCCCTCTCCGCCGTCGACACGGAGACCGAGGGGGAGATCTTCCGCGAGATCCTCTCCGCGCGGGGCGGGCGGACGGTGCTGTTCAGCACGCACCGAATGGCCTCCCTGTCCCGGTGCGACCGGATCGTCGTCCTGTCGGAAGGGGCCGTCGTGGAGGAGGGAACGCACGACCAGCTTCTCTCCCGAGGCGGGACGTACTATGACCTGTACGCCCGGCAGATGCTCTCCCGGGAACTGGACGCGTCGCGATGACGGGCGGCACGGAATTCTACTTCTACGAGGACCGGGTCGAGACTCGGGGGATGGACGTGCGGCTCCTGAGGCGACTCATGGCCTACCTCGCACCGCACAAGAGGCTGATCGCCCTGGCCCTGGCGGGGCTCGTGCTCGGCACCGCGTGCCAGCTCGCCGGCCCCTACATTATCAAGGTCATCATCGACCGCAACGTTACCCCCCGGGTCCTTACCGGTCTGCCCGGACGGATCGGGCTGTACGTCGCCGCGCTCGGCGCCGGGATGGGTTTTCTCTATCTGCAGATGTTTGCCGTGTCCGTCATCGGGCAGCGGGTCATCCTCCGGATCCGTACCGAGTTGTTCGGGAGGCTCGAGCGTCTCCCCGTGGCCTTTTTCGACCGCACTCCCGCGGGCCGGCTGATGACCCGGCTCACTTCGGACGTGGAAGCGCTCCAGGAGCTGATCTCGTCGGGAATCGTCAGCACCTTCGGCGACGTGGCGGTGCTCGTCGGGACCGCCGCCGTCCTCCTCTGGATGGACGCTCGTCTGGCGCTCGTCACCTTCTCCGTGCTCCCGGTTCTCGTCTTCTTCGTCGAGCTCCTGAAAAAACGGATCCGCGCGGCGAACCGCGAGATGCGGCGGACGCTGGCCAGGCTCTCCGCGTATCTCCAGGAACAGGTGAGCGGCGTACCCGTCGTGAAGGCCTTCGTGCAGGAGGAGAAGTCGGCCCTCGGGTTCGCCGCCCGCAACGAGGAGTACGGGCGGGAGGCCATCCGACTGACGAAATTCTACTCCGTGTACTTCCCGGGGGTGGAGCTCGTCGCCTCGACGGCGGTGGCGCTGATTCTCTGGCGGGGAGGGATCCGGGTGATCGCCGGGACCGTGACGTTCGGCACCCTGGTGGCGTTCGTCGAATACGCGCAGAAGTTCTTCAACCCCATCAAGGACATGAGCGACAAGTACAACATTCTCCAGTCGGCCCTCGCGTCGAGCGAGCGGATCTTCCAGATTCTCGACATGGAGCCGGCTCCCGAATACCGGATCGTTTCCGCCGACGAATCCGGGGCGCCCGCGGAAGTCCCGGGCGCGAGCTTGCCGCGCGCGGCGGCTGCGCCTCCCGCCATCGAGTTTCGGGACGTCTGGTTCGCGTACCCGGGCAGGGGCGGGGAGGAATCGGGAGGGGGCGAGATGGTCCTCCGGGGGGTTTCGTTTACCCTCCTGGAAGGGGAGACCGGGGCGATCGTCGGTCCCACCGGGGCGGGGAAGACGACCATTCTCAATCTGTTGTGCCGGTTCTACGAGATTTCGCGCGGCGAGATCCGGCTCTTCGGCCGGAACGTGCGGGAGATTCCCCGGGAGGAGCTGCGCCGGACGGTCTCGCTCGTTCTCCAGGATCCGTTTCTGTTCTCGGGGACCATCGCGGAGAATGTCCTGGCCGGGGGAGAGGCTCTCCCCCGGGCCGTCGAGGTGGCCGGCGTCGCCCGGTTCAGCGCAGGATGGCAAAGCGGCCTCGGGACGCAGGTCGGGGAGCGGGGCGGGCGGCTTTCGGTCGGCCAGCGGCAGCTCGTGTCGTTCGCGCGGGCGCTGGCCCACGATCCGCGGATCCTCGTGCTCGATGAGGCGACCTCCAGCGTCGATCCGGTGACGGAACAGGAGGTCCAGGGAGCGATCGCGAAGATGCTCGCGGGACGGACTTCGCTGGTCATCGCCCACCGCCTCTCGACCATCCTCTCGGCGGACCGGATCGTCGTGTTGCATCGCGGGAAGGTTCGGGAGGTCGGCACCCACCAGGAGCTCCTGGCGGCCCGGGGAATCTACCACAGGCTGTTCACGCTCCAGTTCGGCCGGAGGTGACCGCGGCTTGGTCGTTCGCCGCGACTTCGGGAAAAAGTATACCTGTCCGGTCCGTCTATATTACGATACCCCTTGATCATCTTCCCGGAGGCTTCCAGCATGATGACGCAGGCGGTCGTCGAGACGAACCTTCCCGGCCTGAAACTCCTGGGACGGGGCAAGGTGCGAGACATCTACGAAGCGGACGGCACACTGCTCCTCGTCGCGTCGGACCGACTGTCGGCGTTCGATGTCGTGCTGCCGGACGGGATTCCCGGCAAAGGCAAGGTGCTCACGCAGATTTCCGCGTTCTGGTTCCGAAAGCTGGCCGACGTCGTGCCCAACCACATGGTCTCGGTCGATATGGCGGATTTCCCGGCCGCCGCGCGGACCTATGCCGGGACGCTTGAAGGGCGGTCGATGATGTGCCGGAAGGCCCGGCCGCTTCCCGTCGAATGCGTGGTCCGCGGCTACCTGTCCGGCTCCGGGTGGACCGAGTACCGCGGGCGCGGAGAGATTTGCGGAGTCCCGGTGCCCGCGGGACTGCCCGAATCGGCCCGCCTTCCGGCGCCGATCTTTACGCCCGCGACCAAGGAAGAGAAGGGGAAGCACGACGTGAACATCTCTTTCGAACGGGCGGCCGACGTCGTCGGGAAGGAGACCGCCGTCCGGATCCGGGACGCGTCGCTCGAGATCTACCGTCGGGCGGCGGACTACGCCCGCGGACGCGGCATCATCATCGCCGACACGAAGTTCGAGTTCGGCCTGGCCGACGGGGAGCTCCTCCTGATCGACGAGGTCCTGACTCCCGACTCGTCGCGCTTTTGGCCTGCGGACGAGTACCGTCCGGGGGGCCCCCAGAAGAGCTTCGACAAGCAGTTCGTCCGCGACTATCTCCTGACGCTTCCCTGGGACAAGACGGCGCCCGGACCCGCGCTCCCCGCCGACATCGTGGCGAAGACGGCCGAAAAATACCGCGAAGCGCTCCGGATCCTGACGGGGAGCGACATTGGGTAGGGTGGACCGGCGGTCTTTTCGGAAGATCTTCATCGCCAACCGGGGGGAGATCGCGTGCCGCGCGGTCCGCCCGTGCCGGGAGATCGGCATCCGGGCCGTCGTCGGCTACTCGGACTGCGACGAGCTCTCGCTGCATGTCAAACTCGCGGACGAAGCGGTCCGCCTGGGGCCGTCCCCCGCCAGCATGAGCTACCTCGACATCGACGCGGTCCTGCGCGCCGCCCGGGAATCCCGGTGCGACGCCGTCTTTCCCGGGTACGGGTTTCTCGCGGAGAACCCCGATTTCGCCGAGGCGGTCGAGCGGGAGGGATTGGTTTTCATCGGGCCGCCGCCGGGCGTGATGCGCCTCCTGGGAGACAAGATCGCCGCCCGGAAGGCCCTGGCCGCGTCCGGGGTGCCGGTGACCCCCGGCCTCGAGGATGCCCACGACGCCGCCGAAATCGTCCGGTTCGGGGAGAAGGTCGGCTGGCCGCTCATCATCAAGGCCGCCGCGGGCGGCGGGGGAAAGGGAATGCGGAAGGTGCACGCCGCGGACGAGGTGGAGGAGAACCTCCAGGCCGCCCGGTCCGTGGCGGGGAAGGCCTTCGGCAGTGACTCGGTGTACGTGGAGAAGTTCATCGAGGGGGGGCGGCACATCGAGTTCCAGTTCCTGGCCGACCGGTACGGGCACGTCATCCACCTGGGCGAGCGGGAGTGCTCGATCCAGCGGCAGCACCAGAAGCTCGTGGAGGAGGCGCCGAGCTCCCTCCTGACGTCGGAAGAAAGGCACCGCATGGGCGACCTCGTGGTCCGGGCCATGAAGGAGGTCGGGTACGAGACTGCCGGGACGCTCGAGTTCCTGGTCGACCGGGACGGCAGGTTCTACGCGCTCGAGGTCAACGCGCGGATCCAGGTCGAGCACACGGTGACGGAGATGATCAGCGGGTTCGACATCGTCCGCAAGATGTTCAAGATCTCGATGGGCGAGCGGTTGTCGCTGTCCCAGGACGAGGTGCTCCTGCGCGGCCACGCCATCCAGTGCCGGATCAACGCGGAGGATCCCAAGCACGGCTTCGCGCCCTCCTTCGGATGCGTGAGCTTCCTGCGCCAGATCAGCGGGCCGTTCGTGCGGACGGAGTCGGGGATCTACCAGGGATGGAGAATCCCGCCGTTCTACGATTCCCTTCTCTCCAAGATCTGCTCCGTGGGGAAGGACCGCAAGACCGCCATCGAGCGGATGGGCCGCGCGCTGCGCGAGTACGAGCTGTGGGGGGTCCGGACCACGATCCCGCTGCTCCGGCGGATCATCGACCACCCGGACTTCGTGGCGGGCGACATCCACACGGGGTTCATCGAGGAGAACATCGCCGGCCTGACGGAATACGAGGATGTGGAAGAGGAGGTCTTCAAGCTGGCGAAATTCGTCGCCGAGGTCTCCGGGCTCCGCCGGAACGTGCACGGCGTCTGACGCAGGGGGAGGGGGGCGGATGCCAAAGGGGTTTAAGGCCAAACCCGCGGCAAAGATCGTCGAGACGATCCGGGACGGCGGGGAAATCTGGTTTACCAACACCGGTCCGCGGGACACCGCGCAGAGCGATTTCAAGAACCGGTTCACGCTCCACGACCTGCGCGGCCTGATGCCCGTCTACAACGCGAGCGGATACTTCTCCGTCGATCTTCACGGCGGCGCGCGATTCCACCAGAACCTGCTGAACAACAAGATCGACCCGTTTCGCGAGGCGGAAAGCTGGGCGGCGGGCATGCCCGACGTCCTGACCCAGACCCTGATCCGCGCGACGAACGTGTGGGGGTACCGGATGTACCCGCGCAACGTCGTTACGGCCGCCGTCCGGGCGTTTCTGCCGACGATCGACGTGTGGCGGTGCTTCGATTTCCTGAACTACGTGCCGAACATGGCGCCCGTCGCCGAGGAGGTCCTGCGCGGAGGGAAGATCTTCGAGCCGTCCCTGTCGTTCACGCAGTCGCCCGACTGCACCGACCGGTACTACCTGCGGGTGGTGAAGGAGATCGTGGCCCTCTGCGGCGGGACCGACGCAATCATCCTGTGCGTGAAGGACATGGCCGGAGTGGGCAGCCCCGAACGCATAAGCCGGTTGATCGATTCGATCCGGCAGGCGTACCCGGACCTGGTCATCCAGTATCACCGCCACGCGACCGACGGGCTGGCTATCCCTGCGCTGGCCGCCGCGGCGGCGGCGGGGGCGAAGTTGTTCGACGTGACCGACGACGCCTTCTCGCGCTTCTACGGGCATCCGCCGGTCTGCCCTCTCGTCCGGTACCTGCGGGAGCTGGGTTTTTCGGTCCGGTTCGACATGGAGAAGGCGGACCAGGCCAACGATGCCATCCGGGGATTCATCCGCAACTACGCCGCGTACGAGTCTCCGTACAAGGGCTTCTCCCACGACGTCGTTTCCCACCGGATGCCGGGCGGCGCTTTCCCGTCCTCCTTCGAGCAGGCCGAGAAGGGAGGGTTCCTCGAGCTGATGCCGTCCATCCTCAAAGGGATGGCGTACGGCAACCGGATCATCAAGTACTTTGACGTGACTCCGGGTTCCCAGATCACCTGGACCACCTGGGCCGCCATCGTCCAGCGCACGTTCAAGGAAGGCGGCGAGCAGGGAGTGAGCCGGCTGTTCCACGTCCTGAAGAAATACATGGAGTCGGGGGAGCGGGTGGACGCGCTCGGTCAGGGGGAACAGGGCCTTCTCCTGCGCCTGTACGCGGGCGCGACCGACGACCTGAAGAACCTGCTTCTGGGAAAGTACGGGCCCCTTCCGTTCGGGTGGCCGAAGGAGTGGGTCTACCGCAGCGCGTTCGGCGAGGATGGGATGGAACGGGCGATCGCGGAGCGCGTCGAGGCGTCTCCCCTCGGACGCCTGCCGGACGAGGACCTCCCCGCGGCCCGGGACGCGCTGGAGCGGGCGTTGGGCCGGCCGCCGACGGACGAGGAGTTCGTGCTCTACCTCATGCACCCGAAGGCGGCGATCGACTTTCTCCTGTTCCGCCAGGAGTACGGCGACACCACGGTCCTTCCGACGGCGGTCTGGTTCCACGGCCTGCGCCGGCCGGGAGACTCCGTATCGTTCCTGCTTGACGGAAAGCCCCACGAAATCAAGAGGGTTTCCGT
>CAYWOT010000049.1:0-12408 GCA_964459975.1 uncultured bacterium | reverse complement strand
TGGGCCAGCTCCGGGACCAGGTCGCCGGTGCGGAAAAACAGCGGTTTGACCGGCGTCCCGTCGGAGTACTCACGAAGAGTCCGACGGAGCTTGAAGACCGGTCCGGCGAACTTGTGGAGGAATCGGATGCACAGGTAGGCCGCCGCTCCCCCGACCAAAAGCAAATAGGCGAGCGTCGACAGCAGCACGACGGGAAGCACCTGCCCGTCCCGGCTTCGCAGCAGGGAAAACGCGTCGCCGTACCGCGGAGGCAGCGGCCGCGAAAGGAAACCGTATTGAACGAGATACAGGAACAGCGACCCCAGGCAGGAGGCCAGAAGCCAGGGCAGGACAAATCGCCGCACCCACGCGGCGCGCCCCGCCGGGCTGGTCGCACCTCCCCGCCACGGAGTCATCGGAGGATCCCCCCGATCTTCTCCTTGAGCGCGGTCCAGCGCCGCGCAAACTCCTCGTCGGGCAAAGACGAGGTGCGGATCGCCTCCGCCTCCTCCCGGATCTCCCCGATGACGGCCAGAACGCCGCGCCGGACCTCGTCGATCTCCTCCCCGGCGGCGGCGAGCGCCCGCGGTCCGCGGGGCCGCGTCGGTGTCGAGAGGTCCCCGTTCGCGGAGGCGTCGAGGGCGCCGACCAGCCGGGAAATCCCGCCGCGGACCCGGCGTACGGCCACCAGGACCACGAGCGACCCGGCCGCGAAGACGAGGACGCCCAGGGAAACCAGCCGTCCGGCCACGATGGTCCGCACGACGTCGAAGGGCGCCTCGAAGGCGTAGTGGCCGCCGTACGCCGCATGCCGGAGGGCCTGCCGCAGATCCCGCAGCAGCAGGGACGCGACGAGGACCGCGGCGGCCAGGACGACGGCGCTCACGCAGGCCGCCGCGCGGCCCTGGAGCCCCGGGATCACCAGGATGGCGCGCCGTCGAACGTGCTCGTTGGGGATCCGGCTCATCGCGTTCCGTGGCACCCTTCGCACAGGGGAGCGAACCCCCGCACGGAATCGGACCGCCTCACGTAGTACGTCCTGTAGAGGAGGCGCCCTTCGTCCCCGCCGCTCCGCCCGACCGGCTCCTGGCCCGGAAACGCCCGTTGCGCGGACAGGAAGGGTCCGTGCGCCCGGTGGCACGTGAGGCAAAGGAGCCGGCCCCTCTGGTCGAGCGGGAAATCGTCCGGAACGGTCATCGCGCGGCCCGCCTTCCCGGGCCGCACGTGGATCGGATGGCTGATTCCCAACCCCGGGCCCGAGTGGCAGCCGAGGCAGAACGCGTCGGCCGTCGCGAGGAACCGGTCCGGCGAAAGCGCCGACCGCCCGGAGGCGTGGCATCGCGGGCACGCGTCGGCATTCTGGAAGTGGACATGGGGGTCGGCCGTCTTCGCGGCGGCGCCCCCGGACGCGGCCGAAGCCGGAACCGGGAGCAGGAGCGGAAGCGCGACCAGCGCGAGCCGGATCGTCCGCCTCGCCCCTCGTTCCATCCGTAAGCGGACCTTCCGAACCGTCATCCGTCCTTTTCCCCCTTTCCGTCCGGCGTTCGAAGGGGACTCCACGCGGCCTTCGCCTACAGGACGCGGACGGGCATGATGATCATCGGCAATCCCTGGAACACAAGCTTCTTCTGCGCGAGAAACGCCGTATGGTTGTGCAGCAGGCGGTTGAAGAAGTTCTCCTCCTTGAACACGAGCTGGCCGGCGAAGAAGACGGCGTTCGGAAAGTCCCCCGCCGCCCCCTTGGCCAGGTCGACGATGATCTCGATCACCTCCGTTCCCACCTCGGAGCGCGCCTCCGCATAGTACCCGTGGCCCTTGACGAACTCGACGTAATTCGTGAGCTGCTCGCGCAGGTCGTTGCCCAGGTGTTCCACTTCGTCGGCCCCCTTGAAGGTGCTCGTGTCGATGACGCCGGCCGAGAGAAACACGAAGTTCCGGAACGTCCCGGGGAACGAACGGATGATCGAGAAGAAGACGTGCATTCCCAGGCCGTTGTAACCGGAAACCATGATGACGGCCGTGGGGGCGTCGCGCCGGGGAGCCGGCTCCTGGGCGGCCGGAACGGTCACGGGCGGAAGCTGCAGGAGCAGCTCGTCGAGCCGTCCCAGGTGCCCCTGGGCTTTCCGGTAGTGGCGCCGGATGAAGAAGGCGGCCACGATGAACGAGCCCGTGATGAGCAGCGTCACCCAGCCCCCCTCCGGGAACTTGATCCAGACGGTCAGGCACAGGATCGTGGCGGTCAGCAGGAAGCCGACGCCGTTCATGATGAGCTTCGGTTTCCACCCCGTTGCCGTGTGCCGCCCGTGCCACCAGTGGATGCACATTCCGAACTGGGAGAGGGAAAAGGTGATGAACACGTTGATCGCGTACATGATGACGAGGTACTTGACCGACCCGCCGGTGATGTACAGCATCAGGAAGGCCATCCCGCCCATGAAATACACGCCGTACTTCGTCACCAGGCGCTCGGACAGGTGCGCGAACCGGTGCGGCATGTACGAATCGATCGCCATGTTCGAGAGGACCTGGGGACCGCCCAGGAAGCCGGTCTGGGCGGCGACGAACAGGAGGGCCGCCTCCGAGGCCAGCACGAACGCGACGATCGCCCCCCCGCTTTCTCCCCATACCCCCTTCAGAAGGTTCCCGAACAGGACGGCGTTCAGGGTTTTCCCCTCGATCGGGCGGACGCCGTTCAAGACGTATCCCAGGATGATCCCGCCGGCGATGAAGGAGAGGGAAACGGCCATGTACAGCATCGCCTTCCGTCCCGTCTGTACGCGCGGCTCCCGAAGCGTCGGAACGGAGTTGCTGATCGCCTCGATCCCCGTGTACGTTCCGGCGCCCATGGTGTAGGCGCGCACCAGAAGCGCGCCCAGGCCCAGCCATCCCATCTCCCGGACTGCGCTGGACAGGTCCGTGGAGACCGCGGTGGCCACCGCGGGAAGCTCGGCCGCCTTGTTCCCGACCGCGTAAAGAACGAGCGGAATGTGGGTCAGCATGAACGCCATGAAGATCGGGGTGAGAACGGTCACCGACTCCTTGACACCGCGCAGGTTGAGCCAGATCAGGATGAGGAGCATGAAGGCGATGAACCAGAACTTGTGGCTCCACCAGGACAGGGGAAGAAAGCTGAAGACCGCGTCTGCGCCCGCGGCGACGGAGATCGTGATGGTCAGAACGTAGTCGATGACCAGAGCCGAGCCCGAGACCACCCCGGCCCGCTCCCCCAGGAGCTTGGATGCGACGTTGTAGCCCCCCGCGCCGGACGGGAACACCTCGATGATCTGGGCGTAACTGCCCGAAATGATGAAGACCGTGAAAACCGTGGCCACGGCGACGAACAGCGCGAGGACCGTGTGGTGGCCCAGGGCGAGAAACGCTTCCTCGGGGCCGTAGCAGGACGACGAGATCCCGTCGGCGCCCAGGCCCACCCAGGCGAAAAAGGCGATGAGGGAGATCTTGTGGAAAATCTTCGGATCGAACAGGTCTCGCGGCGCTCCCAGGAGGAACCGCCTGGCGCGCTGGAAAAAGGATGGATTCGCCATGGATGAGTCTCGGCCGCCCCCTCGGATCGCGAAGGTTCATGATATTCGGCCCCCGACCGCCCGTCAAAAAAAAATGGGGGGCCTTCGTCCCCTCGGGCCCCCCTCCGGTTGGGTTGGACTGACGCCGGATCATCTCTTCATGAACCATGTCGACCGTTCGGGGGAAGAACTTTAGGGGAAAAACCGGAGGGTCAGAACGACAGGTCCACGCCGGAATCTCCCATGGAGTAGAGAAGGACCACGAGATTGTGCAGGCGGCCCTTCTGGTCGTTGACGAAGTTCCGGTACACGCCCGCGCGCTCGAACCCCATCTTCTCGAAGGCCCGGACGGCGGGCTGCTGCTCCTCGATCGCCTCCGCCATGAGGTAATGCAGGGCGGCCTTTTCGCCCAGGTGCCGCATCTCCCGGATCAGGGCCGTCCCCAACCCCCGTTTCCGGAATTCCGGAGCGACCTGAATCCGGATCCTCCCGACGCGCTGCTTCCAGCCGGCGCGGGTCCGGTGGAGCGTGGCGTCAGCCGCCACGCACTCCCCGTCCAGGGCCAGGATGGGAAGAATCCTTGAATAATCGAGCTGTTGCGCCCACCGGTCCACCACCTCCCTGCGGCCGACATCCTCGCGGAAGTACATCTTGTCCTCCGGAGGGATCCGGCAGAAGAAATCCCAGAGCCGTGCCGCGTCCGCCGTCTCCATCGGGCGGAGCGTGACCCGCGCCCCGTCGCGCAGGGCGATCTCCTTCGGATAGCGTTCGAGCGAGATCATCGGCCTCCTCCCGGCGCTTCGGGCGCCTCACCACTCCTCCTTGAACGGCACTTCCACCGCGTCGTACCACGTCGCGAACTCCATCGGATCGTGGGGAGGCAGCCCCTCCTCGTGGAGAAGCCCGTCGATCGCCGTGTGAGCATAGGAAAGGGCGTGGTCCAGAAACCGGACGGCGTGCGGCGATTCCCCGTCGGGGTCCCCGGACCGCAGGGCCTCGATCGCCTTGTCCAGGTCCCTTTTCGCGGCGGGGACGTCCCGTTTTTCGAGGACCGAGGCGATCGCCCTCAAGTGCCTGTCGATCTGGTGGTAGGCCCTCCGGATATCGGTGGTCGCCGCGTCCATCTTCCGCCATCTGCCGAAATAGATCCGGTCGTGGGCCGCCCGGAGCGCGGGATACCCCCGGTCCCGGTACGGGCACACGATCTCCCCGTGGGAACCCTTCTTGACCTGTTTCGGGTCGCAGACGAGGTCCGCGCCGCAGGTCGGGCAGCTGATCCGCGCAACGGGCATGACGCGATTATAGCGCAGGCGCCGGGGGCCATCGCACCGGCCTTCGCCCCGGTTCGGGAGACGCCGGCCAAAGCCTTCCGGATCCGGCGGAGCGCGACGACCCTGTTTCTCTCGGCGCGCCTTTTCGCGCATACTGGGTGCGTGGAAAGGCCCCGGCAGATCGCTCTCCCCGAGCTCCCCATGATGGGGAGCCGGGAAACCCGCATCGTCGAGGACGCCCTTCTCGGTGGACGCCGTGCTCCCCTCCGGGTCCTGGAGTGGGGCTGCGGCGGCAGCACCGTCTATTTTCCCCGGTTTCTCGCATCCCGCGGCATTCCGTACCGCTGGTGGAGCGTCGAGTACGACAGGGACTGGTATCGCGCCGTCGCCGAACGCGTGAAGGACGACGGGAACGTCAAGGTGGCCCTGTTCGCGGTCGTCGGCGAAGATCCCTGGAGCCGCGCCTGCCGAATGGACGAATACGTGTCCTTCCCGGCGACGCTCGGCGAGACGTTCGACGTGATCCTCGTGGACGGGAGGAAAAGGAGACGGTGTCTGCTCGAGGCGAAATCCCTTCTCGCGCCCGGCGGGGTCGTGTTGTTGCACGATGCCCAAAGGCGCCGGTACCGTTGTGCCCTGGCCGACTATCCGGACTCCCGGTTTCTGACGAGGAAGTTGTGGCGCGGGACCAACGAGACCCTCCCGGTCCGCTCCCGGTTGAAGAACCGAATTCTTTCCGTTCTCCGCGTGCGATTGGGGAAATTTCTGCCCGTGTAGCGCAAGACAGGCGCCCCGGCCCGGCGCGCCGGGGCGTTCACGCTTCGGTCTTCCGCCGCCAGGCCTCGGCGAGCACGGCCAAGGTCTCCCGGACATTCTTTTCCCGGCTCATCGACTCGGCGATGTTCCGCGAGGCGATTCCCATTTTCTCGCGAAGGTCCCTGCGGCACAGCCGCTCCATCCGCTCCGCGAGCCCCGCGTCGTCCAGGGGATCGGAGAGGACAAAACCGGTCTCTCCGTCGGAGAGGACCTCCGACGCCCCGCTGTAGCGCGTCGTCACAACGGGAAGTCCGGCCGCCATCGCCTCCAGACAAACCGTCCCGAACGGTTCATACAGGGTGGGAAAGACGAACGCGTCGGCCCCGAGGAAATCGTCGTCGATCTCCGTGCGGGGCCCGGTGAAGTGCATGCTGGCGAATGCGGGTCCGGACGCGGAGCGGTACGACCCCGGATCCCCCTTGCCGACGAGAACCAGCCGGAACGGGATCCCCCCGGCCTTGAGCCGCGCCGCGGCCCGCGCCAGCGTTCCGACTCCCTTGCGCGCAAAGCCGGACCCGACGTAAAGGAACAGCGTTTCGTCCGGACCCGCTCCGAGCCGGCGCCGCAGCGAGGCGCGCGCGGCGGCCTTCCGCTCCGGCGGAAACCGGGCCAGGTCGACTCCGTTGTACACGACCGAGATCTTCTCCTCCGGCACCCGGAAATGCCGGAGGATGTCCTCCTTCACCATGCGCGAGATGGCGATGACGACCTGCAACCTCTCCGAACGGAACGTCCTCCGTTCCAGCAGCATGGAAGAAAGGTTGAACGGCCGCAGGTAATCCAGGCGCCAGGTACGCGGTCGCAGCGGACGTTTCCGGATCAACCATTCCGCGTGGCACCCGTCTCCGGCCCGGTACACGTCGGCGCCCGGGATGCGCTCGAACGAAAAGAGGAGCCATCCGGGATTCGCCCGGGCCCACGCCCGGACCCTCTCCGCGAACAGGAACAGCCGGACCGGAGACGGCCTCCGGGGCACCGAGATCCTCTCCACGGGAATCCCGCCCCCCGGAGAACTCCGCCAGTCCGCCGAGAGGATCCGGACCTCCGCGCCGGCCTGGGCCAGGCCCCGCGCAAGGGAGTCGGCGGACCTCTCCGCGCCCCCGTGCGAAGAGTATCGATACCGGGCCAGCGCAACCCGCATCGGCCGGTCCCCGCCGCTCATGGCCCGCGCCGGCCTCGGCCCGATCCGTCCCGCGGAGTCCGGGTTCCCGTCAGCAACTCCAGATACGCAGCGGCGTAGGCGCCGAGGGAATACCGCCGTTCCACGTCCTGCTGTCCCCGCTTCCCCATTTCCGCAGCGAGGGCCGGGCGGGAGAGGAGGAAGGCCAGTTTCTCGACCCATTCTCCGGGGGTCCGGGCAAAATACCCGTTGCGGCCTTCCTGGACGATGTCGAGATTCAGGCCAATCGGAGATGCCACCACGGGAACACCGGAGGCCAGGTATTGCAGCAGCTTGTATCCGCATTTCCCCCAGCCCCAGAGGGTATCCGGAAGCGGCATGATTCCTACGGAAAACGAGGCGATGTCCCGCGGTTCCTCGGAAAGCGCCCAAGCTTTCCGGTCCGTGCGGACTCCGAGATCCACCGGGAACCTGTCGGACACGACCTTGACCGTAAGCTCCGGAAACCGTCCCTCCAAGTCGCGAAACACCGGCTTCAGCGGCTCCAGATATTTCAGGTTCTGGGATACCCCGAGCCATCCGACGACGGGCGGCTCCGCCCCCGCTTCCGGAGGCGAACCCGTCCGGTACCGGTCCGGGTCCACCGGGGTCGGAAGAACCGTCACGTCGCATCCCGCATCCCGCGCGAACCTCGCCAGGAATCCGTTTCCCGCCACGACCGACTTCGCGTTCCGCACGGTGCGCAGGAATTTCCGGAAATTCTTCCCCGTAAGAACCTGTCCGTGTTCGACCTCGTGAAACATGACGGCGTCGTCGAAATCGAACACGATGTTGGAGTTGGCCCGCGACAACTGCGCCAGGTCCCACCGGTGCAACGACGTCTTCTTCTGGAGGATGACGACGTCGCTCTCGGCCGCCTGCCGGAGCACACCCCATCGTCCGAGGAAACCCGAGGGGATCGGCACGAACCGGCAGCATACGTTTCCCTCCCGCTCCCATACGGTGGCCGGTTCGCGCAACCTAAGCCTCGTGCTCGGCAGGTCCCTTCTCGGGACAAGGACGAGAATCTTCACGCCGCCGCGCCCTTCCCCAGCAGCTCGCGATAGAGGGAAACCACCCTTTGCTCGTACGCGTCCCACGAGAACTCGGCCATCCGGCGCCTTGCGGACTCGCCCATCTCGCGCACGGCGTCGCGGTTCCCGTAGAGGAACAGGAGGCGTTCCCGGATGGCCTCCGGACTCCGCACGGGCACGATGAATCCGTCGACGCCGTCGCGGACGACGGATCCGGAGTTCGGCGTCGTGACGACGGGGAGCGCCGCCGCCATGGCCTCGAACGTCGCCTTCGCGCTTCCCTCGACGATACTCGGCAGCGCGAACACCGTGGCCCCGGCGAAAAACCGTCCGGCGCCTTCGCGCAGATGTCCGTGAAACGAGATACTGGAATTGCCGCGGTACGAAGCCAGCAGGGGCGCGACCTCGTCGTGCACCTGCCCCACGACGTGGAGTTCGCCGTCCGGCAGCGCGAGGTCGGTCCACGCCTTCGCAAGATCGAGAAACCCCTTTCTCAGGCAGACCGTTCCGGCGTACAGGACACGGAACTTCCGGTCCTTCCTTTCCGGCAAGGGCGCGAACTCCCGGAGATCGACGGCCCTGACCAGGATCCTGAGCTTTTCCGCAGGAGTCCCTTCCTCCAGAAACGACCGCGCGCAAAAGTCCGATTGCACGATCAACCGGTCCGCCATGCGGAACTCCTCCGGCGCCACGACCTTGTCGCGGTGGCTCGCGTCGATCCCGCGCATCCAGCGCGGTCCTCCGTCGCCCGGAAAGGGGACGTTCCATCGGTCGTACTCTTCCCGGAGCAGACGCCGCGTCAGCGCAGGGTGGGGCGCCGGGCGTTCCACCACGCTCTTCGCCCCGACCGCCTTCGCCGCGGCAAGGGAACGGACGCATTCGGTGGTCCAGCCGTGAAAGATGTCGCATCCCCGGCGTCGCAGGTAGGCCGCGCTTCGCTTGTCCAACGTCATTCTCTTGAGCGTGTAGTAGTACCTCGCCTTCAGGAAGGAAACGGCCTTGGCGGGCTGAAACCGGATGGGGCGGATGAACTGCGGCGGAATCTCGGCCTGCCGGTTTCCGTAGCAGATCACCCGGTCGAGCATCTCCGCACGGTACGCAGCCCGGGCCGTGTGGTACAGGACATTCGATATCCCGATTCCCCCCACCCGTGCGAAGCAGGAAATGACGACCCCCATCGCTCCTCCTCATCCGCCGAAGACCGCCGGACGTGATCCGGGATCTTCCGCCGCCGGGCCCCGCGCCTCAGGCCCGCCGGGAAAACCGGGCGGAGCCTTCAGGCCCCGCTTCACGATGCCGCGAGGCGCTTCCTCGCCGCCAGAGTCGCGTAAAACTCCTCCGTGCGGTCCGCCATCGCCTCCAGCGAATACCGCGCACGAACGAGGGCGCTCCCCGCTTCCGCGAGACGGCCGCGGAGCGGGAGATCGGCGTGCAGGCGCCGGATCGAATCGGCGAACGACGCCGGATCGCCGACGCGGCACAGCAACCCCGTCTCCTCGTGGCGCACCACCTCCGGGATCCCGCCGACCGGGGAGGCGACCACCGGCCGGGCCATCGCCATGGCCTGGAGGATCACCTGGGGGACCCCCTCGAACCGGTCGGACGGCAGCACCATCGCGTCCGAGGCGGCGAGAATCTCCGGGACATCCTCGCGCCGGCCGGTCATCGAGACCGTGTCCGTGAGGCTCATCTCCCGGATCGCCGCGGCAATCTTCTCCCGTCGCGGTCCCTCCCCCACCACCAGGGCGCGCACGGGGACTCCCCGGCCCCGGATCATGCGGATCGCGTGCAGGAAGAGGTCGTGCCGTTTCCAGCTTCGCAGGACCCCGACCATCGAAACGAGGAACGCGTCCGGGGCGATCGCGAACTCCCGCCGGATGGCGGCTCCGTCGATCCCCGCCGAAAACCGCGCAAGGTCGACCCCCGTCGGGATCGAGACGATCCGCTCCCCGGGAATCCCCTGCTCGACCAGGTGATCCCGGATGACGGCGCCGGTCGTGATGTAGCCGTCCGGCCACCGGTAGACCAGGTTGAGGGCGTGCCTGCGGACCGGAACGGAGATGTGCCGGGTGCGGATCAAAAGCGGGACCCCCGCGATCTTCGCGGCGATCGACGCGACCCACGAGTCCCTTCCGCTGTGGGTGTTCACGACGTGCGGCCTCTCCCGGCGGAACAGGGAGACGAGAGCGCGGACCGAGGAGACGTCCGCGGACGAGCGGATCGGCACCGGCGTCACCGGAACTCCCGCCGCCCGCGCCTTCGGAAACAGCTCCCACTCCGGGCGGCAGGCAATCCCGACCCGGTGGCCGCGCGCAAGCATCTGGCGGCATTCGAGCAGGATCCGCTGCTCCTGCCCGCCGAACCCGTCGGACCATTCCGTGTGCACGATCGACCACGGCGGACGCCCCATCGGAGCGCGGGCCGACGCCTTACACCGTGCACTTCCAGAGTCTGTGGAGGTTGCCGTCGAGATTTTTGATCAGCCTTCTTGCTAGCGTGCCTCTCCCGAACTCGCACGTCTTGCAGATGAAATCGTCCCCGCTGGGTTTTCCCAGATAGATCTTTTCCACGACGTCCCTGGCCCGTTCCGAATTCCAGACCTCCACCAGGGAACGGTCCGTCACGTTTCCGAGGACCACCTTGCGGGCCATGTCCTCGCAGCAGAGCACCACGTCGCCGTTCCAGGCGATCACCATGTCCCGGATCGGCAGGTCCTTCCTGCACCCCCGCAGCCGGTCCCCCGGGTATTTCCACGACCATCTCCCGAGATCCGGAAGCAGGCCGGTGCGCGAGTTCGGCAGGAACAGCTTCACCGGCACTCCCCTTCGCTTCCAGTACCGCTTCACCCGAAGCGCCTCGCCGGTCGGCCACTCGTGCGGGATGGCGCGAATTTGCACGCGGTCCGTCCCATACCGCCGGACCAGATACTCCACGTTCCGCAGCACGGGGGCGATGGGAAGCCCCATGACCCTGCGGTAGACTTCCGGCGTGATGCCGTGGCAGCTCACGTAGATCTCCCCCCGGAAACCCGTCCGGATGAGCGCGTCGGTCTTCTCCGGAGTCAGAAGGGAAGCGTTCGTCTGGAGGACGAGCACCAGGCCGGACCGCACGACGTAGTCGATTTTCTCGATCACGTTCGGGTCCACGAAGGGCTCCCCCATGTAGCAGAAGATCACGTGCCCCCGAACGCCGTGGACCTGCCGGATCCGGGCGAATTCGTCGACGATCCTCCGGAAGAGGCCCTCGTCCATGGTGCCCATGGGGAGCGACTTCGAAAGCGTACGGTAGGGACAGGTCCGGCACGCAGCGTTGCAGAACGAATGCACGTCGATGAGCAGGCTCGACGGATAGGGCATCCTCGGGATGCCGTCGACGATCCAGGGGGTTGCAAGGGGAGACTCCGCCATCGCCCGCAATCCACGCTCCTTGGTACGAAACGCCCGTTCGCGCCGGGAACCCCGCCGCGCGCACGCCGATCCCCCGCGTGCAGGTCAAGCTATTAGAATACCACGGTCTTTGCGGCGTCCCGCGGCGCAACCGCCGACCTTCGCAGCCGGTCCCGCGGAACGACCGCGCCCCGGTCAGGTCGTCGCCAGGCTCGCGTCGACCGCCTCGACGGCCTCCTCCGGGGTGATTTCCTCCATCCCCGCGTTTCGCCTGCCCGCGGCCTTCCCTTCCCGGAGGCACTCGGCGTCCTTCTGCACGACGACATGGCGACCGACGCGCCGGGTACCGGCGGGCCGATCCGCCGTGTACCCCCAGTCGATTCCCTCCCAGGGAGCCCAGTTGTAGGCTCCCGTCGGACCGAACAAAGCCACCGCGGGCGTCCCCACCGCCGCGGCCAGATGCATCGGGGCCGAGTCCACTCCAAAGAACAGGCGGGCCTTCGCGATCGCCGCGCCCAGCTCCTTGAGGCTCAAGGCGCCGGCAAGCGAGGCGCACGCCCGCCCCGACATCGCCGCGATCCGCCCCGCCTGCGCAACCTCGGCCGGATCGGGGCCCGACGTCACGACCGGGAAGACCCCTTTCCCGAAGAGGTGGGCAACGATTCGGGCCATCCCCCCATCCGTCCAGCACTTGAAGGTCCACCGGGACGTGGGGTGGACGACGGCGTACGGCATGTCGCCGGGAACGCCCGCGCGCGTCAGCTTCCGTGCCGCTTCTGCAGCATCGCGTTCCGTGAAGAAAAAGCGGAGCGTGAGATCGTCGGCGGGGATTCCTGCGGCCGCCAGGACGTCCAGGTCCTTGAGCGCCGCGTGCCGGTAGCGGGCGGGAGCGGGAGACAGATGGGTGAACGACCGCTCCTTCCCGACGATCCCGGGCCGTCCGGGGGCCACCCCCAACCGTTCTTTCGCGCCGGACAGGAGCGACAGCACGGCACCGCGGTCCCCTTCCGTGAGCTGAACCGCAAGCTCGGGCCGGCAGGCGCGGACTTCCCGCAGCAGGGAAATTTCGGCCCTGGCGCGGGCGATCCCGCCCGCATCCCGAAGGGAGCGGCGGAAGACGAGGATCCGGTCGACATCCGGGTTTCCCGAGAGCATCTCCTCGGTGCCCTCGTTCACCACGGCGGTGACTCTCGCGGACGGAAACGACGCGCGCAGGGCACGGAACGCCGGCGTCGAAAG
>CAYWOT010000048.1:0-12408 GCA_964459975.1 uncultured bacterium | reverse complement strand
CGGGAGCAGGTTCAGGATCCCCAGATTGACGCTCAGCAGAGCGAGGAAGTACGCGAACGAAGTGACCCCCTGGCGGGCCTGGTCCCCCGCCATCTGGGCGATGAAGATCGGCCCGCCCAGGGTGTTCACGGGCAGCACCCGCATGACGAGCTTGACCACGGTCAGCACGGTCAGGTAGATGATTCTCCCCGTCTCTTCCGCGGCGCGGCCCACGGCGGCCACGGGGCTGATCTTCTGCCGCATGATCTGCTTGCCCGCCACGACGCCGATCTTGGGGCCCTCGACCTTCTCGCCGAACACGGAGCGTCCCGCGCGGACCTCGGGCACGACCGTCACCGCGATCTCCCGGTCCCCCCTGCGCACGACCAGCGGAAGCTTCTTCCCGGCGCCCGACTTGCGGATTCCGTCGGCCAGCTCCTCCCACGTGGTGATGGGGTGTCCCCCGACGCGGACGACGACGTCGCCGGCTTTGAGCCCCGCCCGCGCCGCGGGCGTCGCCGGCATGACGTCGCCGATCTTCGGGGTGAGGACGGGCACGCCCGACAGGAAGATGACCCAGAACACGAGAAACGCGAAGACGAGGTTCCCCACGGGGCCGGCCAGGACGACCGCCATCTTGACCCCGACGGACTTCTGAAAGAAGGCCTTGCCCTGCGCCTCCGGAGGCACCTCCTCGCCGTCGCTTTCGCCCACGAGCTTGACGTAGCCCCCGAGCGGAATCGCGGAAATGAGGTACTCCGTCTCCCCGCGCACGATTCCGACCAGCTTCGGGCCGAATCCGAACGAGAACTTCGTGACCCCCACGCCCAGCCGCCGGGCCACGAGGAAGTGGCCGAACTCGTGAACGAAGATGAGGATGCCCAAAACGACGAGAAACGACAGCAGGTAGGTCACGGCCTTCGCGGTCTCCTCATTCGCGATATGATCCGGGACGCCTCTTCCCGGGCTTCCACGTCCGCGCGAAGCACGTCGGAAAGCGTAACGGGCTTCTCGCTCCGCCGCCACGCCGCCATCAGCACCCCTCCGACCCGCACGATGTCGGTGAAGCGGATCCGGCCCCCGAGAAACGCGTTCACGGCGACCTCGTTCACCGCGTTGAGCGCGGCGGACGCCGTCCCCCCGGCGGCCGCCGCGGCGTATGCGAGGGAGAGGGCCGGAAAATTCTTCCGGTCGGGCGTGGCAAACGCCCAGCCGTCCATTCGATGCGGCAGGAGCCGGGGCAGTTCCAGGGGGAGCCTCTCGGGGTACGAAAGGGCATACCCGATGGGGATCCGCATGTCGGGAACGCCCATCTGCGCGAGCACGCTTCCGTCGCGGTATTCGACCATGGCGTGCACGACGGACTGCGGATGGATGACCACGTCGATCCGCTCCGGCGGAAGGTCGAACAGCCACGTCGCCTCGATGACCTCGAACCCCTTGTTCATGAGCGTGGCGGAATCGACCGAGATCTTCGCCCCCATGCGCCAGGTCGGATGGCCGAGCGCCTCCTCCACGGTCGCGTCGCGCATCTCCCGGAGGCTGCGGCTCCGGAACGGTCCGCCCGACGCCGTGAGAATGATCCGGGCGATGTCGGCCTTCCGGTGCCCTTCGATCGCCTGGAACACGGCCGAGTGCTCGCTGTCGACGGGGAGGATCCCGCCGCCGCCGGCCCGTGCGGCCTCCACGAGGAATTTCCCCGCCAGCACGAGCAGCTCCTTGTTCGCCAGCGCGATCCGCTTTCCGGCGCGGGCCGCCGCGATGACCGGACGGATCGACGTCACGCCGGACGCCGCCGCCAGCACGATGTCGGTCCCCTCGGAGCAGGCCGCCTCGGTCATCCCCTCCTCGCCGAAGATGAGGCGCGTCCCCGCCGGAAGGCGCCCCATCCGGGAGCCGTCGGGGTCCCGGGCCAGGCAGACGATGCCGGGACGGAACCGGTTCGCCTGGCGGCACAGCACCTCGGCGTTGGTCCCCGCGCACAGGGCCGTCACCCGGAACCTGCGGGGAAACCGGGCGATGACGTCCAGGGCGTTGCCGCCCACGGAGCCCGTGGAGCCCAGCACGGCGACGCCCTTGGGGCCCTGGGCCTTCACGCCCATCCCCCGGCCGAGGGCCCGAGCAGCGCGAGCAGATACAGCACCGGACCGGCGGCGATCAAGGCGTCCACGCGGTCGAACATCCCGCCGTGCCCCGGGAGCAGCGTTCCGCTGTCCTTTACCCCCGCGGCCCGCTTGAGAAGGGATTCGAACAGGTCTCCGGCCTGTCCCGCGGCCCCCACGACGGCGGCGGCCACGGCGCCGAACCAGGGCGCGACGCCGTGCAGGAAGAGCACCCCGAACCCGCCTCCCACGACGACGCTCGCGGCGAGCCCCGCCACGGCCCCTTCGACCGTCTTTCCCGGAGAGACGTCGGGGGAAAGACGCCTTCTGCCGAACGCCTTCCCGACGAAGTAGGCGGATGTGTCCCCGGCGATGATCGCCACGAGTCCCAGGAGGACCCACCGCGGCCCGGCGGGCAGAAGGATCGTGCGCGGATAGGTGGACAGGAATCCGCCGACGTAGATCGCGCCCAGGACCGCAAGCGCCGCCTTTCGCGCCTTGTCCCCGGGAGACCCGCCGCCCGCCACGAACGGGAACCCGGCCAGGGCCCCGCAGCACAGCAGGGCCGCGGCCGCGGCGGGGAACGGAAGGAGAGCGCCGCACGCGTAGGCCAAGCCGGTCACGGTGACTCCGGCCGCCGTCTCCCGCGCGGAGGAGAAGAACAGGCGGAAATATTCCCCCGCGCACAGGAGGCTCACCGCACCCACAAGGAGCGCGAACGGCCAGCCTTTTCCGAACATCACCACCCCCACCACCGGGGGAAGGAGCACGACCGCCGTGAGGACCCGTTTCCCCAGCACGGTCACAAATCGCCCGGGGAACGACTCCCCTGCTCTCCCGTCAGCCCGAACCGGCGGTGGCGCCGGGAATATTCCTCGAGGACGGAGAGAAACTCGGCCTTCCCGAAGTCGGGCCACAGCACCTCGGTGAACACGAACTCCGCGTACGCCGCCTGCCACAAGAGGAAGTTGCTCACCCGCACCTCTCCGCTCGTGCGAATCACCAGGTCCGGGTCCGGGATCCCGCCCGTGTCCAGCCTGGCCGCGAACTCGTCGTCGGTGATCGACTCCGGGACGATCGTGCCCGCCCGAGCCTCCTCCGCCAGCTTCCGGGCCGCCCGCACGATCTCGTTGCGGCCGGCGTACGACAGCGCCAGGGTCAGCGTCATGCCACGGTTCCGGGCCGTGGCGGCCATCGCCCCCGCGAGCACCTTCCGGACGGGGGCGGGCAGCAGATGCGTTTCTCCGATGACGTTCAACCGGATCCCGTGCCGCCTGAGGTCCGGAAGCTCCTTCAGGAGGAATTCCCGAAGAAGCTTCATCAAGGTGCTCACCTCGCGCCGGGGTCGCCCCCAGTTCTCCGAGGAGAACGCATACAGCGTCAGATAGGCGATCCCCAGATCTCTCCCGCACTCGACGACCGCCCGGACGGACCGGACGCCCATCCGGTGCCCTTCGACGCGCGGAAGCCCGCGCTGCTTCGCCCACCGCCCGTTTCCGTCCATGATGACGGCCACGTGCCGCGGGACGGCGATCGCGGGGGGTTCGTCTTTCATCGGGAATGGCGGTTCGGATCCCGACGGACCCGCCCTACTCCTGGGAGATGGCTCCGCTCGGGCAGGAATCGATGCACGCGAGACACTCGGTGCACGCGTCGGTGATCTTATACTTTTCGCCTTCTTCGATCGCCCCCGTCGGGCAGGTCTCCAGGCAGGCTCCGCAGGCGGTGCACTCGTTGCTGATCACGACGGCCATGAATCCGTTCCTCCTTGGCAATAGGGTGGTTGTCGCGCACCTTTCGGTCCGGCGCGTTTCGCGTCAGACCTCCAGGATCTCCTGTTCCTTGGTCTTGAGGATGTCGTCGATCTTCTTCACGTACCGGTCCGTCTCCTTCTGGACCCGGTCGTGCGACCGCTTCATCTCGTCCTCGGAAATCTCCTTTTTCTTCTCCCGCTCCTTGATCCGCTCGAGGGCCTCGCGCCGGACGTTCCGGACCGCGATCCGGGCGTCCTCGGCCATCTTCTTGACGACCTTGACGAGGTCCCGGCGGCGCTCCTCCGTCAACGGGGGGATGGGAATGCGGACGATCTTCCCGTCGTTCGAGGGGTTCAGGCCCAAGCCGCTCGCCTGGATCGCCTTTTCGATCGGTCCGATCATCTTGGCGTCCCACGGCGTCACGGTGATCAACCGGCTCTCGGGCACGGACAGGGTCCCCACCTGCTGAAGGAGGGTGGGGGTCCCGTAGTAGTCGACCTTGATCCCGTCGAGGAGGGAGAACGACGCCCGCCCCGTCCGGATCTTCCCCAGCTCCTTCCGGAAGGCCTCGATGCTCCGCGCCATCTTCCCGTCCGTGTCCTTGAACAGGGCTTCCACTAGTGACCTCCATGGACCACGGTCCCGATTTTTTCCCCGAGAATCACCCTCCGGATGTTCCCTTTCTTCGTCAGGTTGAAGACGACGATCGGAAGGTCGTTGTCCATGCACAGGGAAATCGCCGTGGCGTCCATCACCTTGAGGTTTCTCCGCAGCACCTCGATGTAGGTCAGCTTCTTGAACTTCCGGGCGTTCGGGTGGAGCAGGGGATCCTTGTCGTACACTCCATCGACCCGCGTGGCCTTCAGGATGGCGTCGGCGTGGATCTCCATCGCCCGCAGCGCGGCGGCCGTGTCCGTCGTGAAATACGGATTGCCGGTTCCCGCAGCGAAGATGACCACGCGGCCCTTTTCGAGATGCCGCACCGCGCGCCGCCGGATGTACGGCTCGGCGATCTCCCGCAGCTCGATGGCCGACAGGACCCGGGTCATGACGCCGTCGCGCTCCAGCCTCTCCTGCAGCGCGAGGCTGTTGATGACCGTCGCCAGCATTCCCATGTAGTCCGCCGATGCCCGGTCGATGCCGTAGTCGCGGCTCGTCCGGATTCCCCGGAAGATGTTGCCGCCCCCGACGACGAGGGCGATCTGCAGCCCCAGGGACGCCACGTCGCGGATCTCCGCCGACAGGCGCGCGAGGACCCGGTCGTCGATCCCGTGCCCACCCTTGCCCTGCAGCGCCTCGCCCGACAGCTTCAGCAGGATGCGCCGGTAGACCGGTGTTCCCTCGGACGTTCCCGGAGAGGGCGACTTACGTTTCCCCAATCTGCTTCGCAACCTCCGCCGCCAGGTCGTCCGACCGCTTCGCGAGACCCTCCCCCACCTGGAAGCGCGCGAAGCGCGCGACGCGGACGTCGGCCCCCTTGGCAGCCGCCGTTTCCTTGAGGAGGTCCCTCACCCTGCGGTCGGGATCCTTGATGAACGCCTGCTCCACCAGGCAGAAATCCCCGAAGAACTTCTCCAGCTTGCCCTCGGCGATCCGGTCCAGGAGCTTCTCGGGCTTTCCCGACGCCAGCGCCTGGTCGCGGTAGATCGTCTTTTCCCGTTCGATCGTGTCGGCCGGAACGTCGGCCCGCGATACCCAGAGCGGGTTCGCCGCGGCGACCTGCATCGCCATGTCCTTGCCCAGCGCGGCAAACGCGGCATCGCGTTCGTCCGCGCCGAGAAGCTCCACCAGCACGCCGATCTTGCCTCCCGCGTGGATGTAGGGGACGAGCACTCCCGCGGCGTTCCCGGGGAGGGAGAACCGCGCGAACCGGCGCAGCGAGAGCTTCTCGCCGATCCGGGCCACCTGCTCGTTCAGCATCTCCCCGAGCGCGGTCCCTCCTTCGCCCCGCAGGAGCAGGGCGTCCTCCACGTTCTCCGGGGCTCCCTCGTTCACCATCGCCGCGATCCGCCGCACGAAGTCCCGAAAGTCGTCGGTCTTGGCCACGAAGTCGGTCTCGCAGTTCACCTCGACGAGCGCCGCGGAGCCCGCCGCGACCACGGCCTCCACCATCCCCTCGGATGCAATGCGCGACGCCTTTTTCGCCGCCGCGGCGAGCCCCTTCTTCCGCAGGACGTCGACGGCGCCTTCCGGGTCGCCGCCGGCCTCGGTCAGGGCCTTCTTGCAGTCCATCATGCCTGCGCCGGTCTTCTCGCGCAGCTCGCGTACCATCTCCGCCGTGATCTGCATCCTCTTCCGTCCTCTCGTGCTCGAATGTCGGTGGTGCGGAGGCTATTCCGCGGCGGCCGGCAACTCCCCGGGGGCGGCTTCCCCCTCGGATTCCTCTTCGGTCGAGATCAGCGCCATGGTGACCTCCGGAGGCTCGGCTTCCTTGTCCGCCGCCGAGGCCGTCTTTTCCTCGTAGGCCGCCTTGCCCTCGAGGATCGCGTCCGCGACCTTTCCCAGGAAGAGCTTGATCGCCCGGATGGCGTCGTCGTTCCCCGGGATGATGTAGTCGATCAGGTCCGGATCGCAGTTGGTGTCGACGATGGCGATGATGGGGATCGAAAGGCGCCGCGCCTCGAGGATGGCGATCTCCTCGCGGGACGGGTCGACGACGAACACGGCATCGGGCACCCGCCGCAGGTCCTTGATTCCGCCCAGCACCTTCTCCAGCCGGGCGCGCTCCTTGGCGAGCTTCAGGACCTCCTTCTTGGGGAGCTTCTCGGCGGTCCCGTCGGTGGTGATTTCCGTGAGCTTCTCGAGCCTGTCGAGACTCTTCCGGATCGTCTGGAAATTCGTGAGCATGCCGCCCAGCCACCGCACGTTGACGTACGGAGTGCCCGCGCGACGGGCCTCCTCCTCGACGGCCTCCTGGGCCTGCTTCTTGGTGCCCACGAACAGGACCGTCTTGCCTTCCGCCGCCATCTCCCGCACGACGTCGTAGGCGGTGCGGAACATCTTGACCGTCTGCTGGAGGTCGATGATGTAGATCCCGTTCCGAGCCGTGAAGATGTACCGCTTCATCTTCGGGTTCCATCGCTTCGTCTGGTGACCGAAGTGGACGCCCGCCTCCAGAAGCTGTTTCATCGTGATGACCGAGCCCTGTCCGTTTGCCATGATCTCGTTTCCTCCTCGCTTCGGGGTTGGTCCGCCGGGCTTGTCCCCCCCTCCCCATCCACCCCGGTCCGTCCGGGGCACCCCGGGGAGAGCGCCGCCCGTGTGAGATAAACGCCTAATCTGTTATATGTATCACAAAGACTTGCCCGCGCTCAAGCGATTATCCCGGTACCGCCGCGCTTTACGTCCGGTATCCGGCGTTGATCTCGACGTACCGGTGCCCCAGGTCGGAAAAAACCAGGAAATAGCTTCCCGCTCCGACACCGAGATCGACGTCGACGTCGTAGGAATCCTTCCGGATCTTCCGGGCCGCCCGCTTCTCGGCTTTCCGGTCGATCGCCATCCCCCGCCGCAGCACCTTCTCTCCGGCGTACGACACCTCGACTTTCGCCGGGTCGACGTCGGCGCCGGAGCGCCCCACGGCGGCCACGACCCGCCCCCAGTTCGGGTCCGCGCCGAAGACGGCGGTCTTGACCAGGGGGGAAGTCGCCACCGCACGTGCTGCCGCCTCGGCCTGCCGGTCGCTGCGCGCCCCGGTCACGCGGAGCCGCACGACCCGAGTCGTCCCTTCGCCGTCGCGGACGATCCGGAGCGCCATCTCGCACAGCAGCGATTCCAGCGCAGCGGCGAACGCCGCGAGGTCCTTCCCGGCGAGCGGCGGACCGCCGCAGACGCCGTTGGCGAAGATCGCCGCCGTGTCGTTCGTGCTCATGTCGCCGTCCACCACGATGCGGTGGAACGACAGATCCACGGCCTTCCGAAAGGCCTTCCGCAGGTCGGGAACCGGCAGGGCGGCGTCCGTGAAGACGTACGCGAGCATGGTCGCCATGCTCGGGGCGATCATCCCGGCCCCCTTTGCGATCGCGCCCAGCGTGACGGTTCCTCCGCGGACCCGCACCCGCCGCGCGCCCCGCTTCGGGCCCGCGTCCGTCGTCAGGATCGCGTCGCCCGCCCGGGACAGGCCGTCGGCCGAAAGCACGCGGCACAGCCGGGGAATCGCCCGCACGATCCGGTCCGTCGGGAAGGGCACCCCGATCACCCCGGTGGAGGAGACGAGGAGCGACCGGTCCGGCAGCCCGAGGCTCCGGCAGGCTTCCGCGGAGATCCGGGCGACGGCCGCGAGTCCTCCCTCGCCGGTGCAGGCGTTGGCGTTGCCGCTGTTGGCGATCACGCCCCGCAGCGCGCCTCGGGACGGAAGCGTCTTCCCCCACCGGACCGGCGCCGCCGCCAACAGGTTCCGGGTGAACACCACGTCGGACGCGCATGGAACGTCGCTCACGACGAGCGCAAGGTCGGCGCGCCTTCTGCTCTTGATCCCGCACCAGATACCGCTTCCCCGGAACCCGGGAACGGAGATCCCGCGCGCGGCAGGCATCCCCGTCAGACCCCCATGCCGCAGCACTTCTTGTACTTTTTCCCCGAGCCGCACGGACAGGGATCGTTGCGTCCGATCTTCTTTCCGGGGTTGCGCCGGGTCGTCACCGCCCCGGGGGACCCTTCGCCCCGGGACAGGTTCATCCTGCGCGCGGCCGCCGGCCGGGCGACCGCGCGGGGCTCCTCCTCCCGCTGGACCTTCACGTGGTAGAGGCGCTTGAGCGACTCCTCCTTGATCCGGAACACGAGATCGGAGAACATCTCGAACCCTTCCCGCTGATACTCCTTGAGCGGGTCCATCTGCCCGTACCCGCGAAGTCCGATCCCCTCCTTCAAATGGTCCATCGAGAGCAGGTGGTCCTTCCACAGGGCATCGATCGTCGAGAGCACGAACATCCGCTCGAGGTACCGCATGGCGTCGTCGCCGTACTCCTCCTCCTTGCCCCGGTAGGCCGACTTCGCCCCCTCCTCGATCCGCTCCGTCAAAGCGTCCCGCGTGAGGGTCTGGACTTCGTCGTCGGCAATCGTCAGCGCGAAGCCGAACTGCACGGCAACCGCGTCCCGAAGGCCGGCGAGGTCCCATTCCTCCGGGTGCGTCTTCTCCGGGGAGAAGCGGTTCACCAGGTCCGCGGCGACCTCGGACGCCATGTCGATCACGGTGTCCTGCAGGCTGTCTCCGGACAGCGCCTCCTTCCGCAGGTCGTAGATCACCGTCCGCTGCTTGTTCATGACGTCGTCGTACTCGAGGAGGTGCTTGCGGATGTCGAAGTTGTGGGCCTCCACCTTCTTCTGCGCGTTCTCGACGGCCCGGTTGATGAGGTTGTGCTCGATCGGCTCGCCCTCCTCCATTCCCAGCTTTCCCATGATGGGCGCGATCCGGTCCGATCCGAAGATGCGCAGGAGATCGTCCTCGAGGGACAGGTAGAACCGCGAGGACCCGGCATCGCCCTGGCGTCCCGAGCGCCCGCGGAGCTGGTTGTCCACCCGCCGGGATTCGTGCCGCTCGGTCCCGATGATGTGAAGTCCCCCCTTTTCGACCACCCCCTCGCCGAGCTTGATGTCCACGCCGCGCCCCGCCATGTTCGTGGCGATCGTCACCTTCGCCGCCTGGCCGGCCTCGGCGATGATCTGCGCCTCCCGCTCATGGTGCTTGGCGTTCAGGACGTTGTGGGGAATGCCGTGCCGGTTGAGGATGCCCGCGAGCCGCTCCGACTTCTCGATCGAGACCGTGCCGACGAGCACCGGGCGCCCCTCCTCGTGCAGCCGGACGATCTCGTCCTTGACGGCGTCGAACTTCTCCCGCTCCGTCCGGTAGATCTGGTCCCGGAGGTCGTCGCGGATCATCGGCATGTTCGTGGGGACGATCACGACGTCGAGGTTGTAGATCTGCTTGAACTCCTGGGCTTCCGTGTCCGCGGTTCCCGTCATGCCGGCCAGCTTGTCGAACATGCGGAAGTAGTTCTGGAAGGTGATCGTGGCGAGCGTCTGGTTCTCGTTCTCGATCTTGACCCCTTCCTTGGCTTCGACGGCCTGTGAAGACCGTCCGACCACCGGCGTCCCGGCATCAGCCGGCCCGTGAACTCGTCGACGATGATCACCTCGCCGTCCTTGACGATGTAGTCGACGTCGCGCTTGAACAGGACGTGGGCCTTGAGCGCCTGGTTGACGTGGTGAAGGATCTCGATGTTCTGCGGATCGTAGAGGTTTTCCACGTTGAGCAGCCGTTCGATCTTGGGGATCCCGGAGTCCTCCGTCAGCATGACGGTACGCGCCTTCTCGTCGACCTTGTAGTCGTCCTCGTTCTTGAGAAAGCCGACGATCCCGTTGATCCGCCCGTACTTGTCGGTCGATTCCTCGGCCGGCCCGGAGATGATCAGCGGGGTCCTGGCCTCGTCGATCAGGATCGAGTCCACCTCGTCGACGATCGCGTAGTGGAGCCCCCGCTGGACCATGTCGTCGAGGCTGAACTTCATGTTGTCGCGCAGGTAGTCGAAGCCGAACTCGTTGTTCGTACCGTAGGTGATGTCGCAGGCGTAGGCGGCCTTGCGCGCGGCGTCGTCCATGTCGTGGACGATCACCCCGACGGAGAGGCCGAGGAAGCGGTAGATCGCCCCCATCCATTCCGCGTCCCGCTTCGCCAGATAGTCGTTGACGGTGATGAGATGGACACCGCGCCCCGTGAGCGCGTTGAGAACCACGGGGAGGGTGGCGGAGAGCGTCTTGCCTTCGCCGGTGCGCATCTCGGCGATCTTCCCCTCGTGCAGGACGACGCCGCCCACGAGCTGCACGTCGAAATGCCGCATGGACAGCACGCGCCGTCCGACCTCTCGCACGGTGGCGAAGACCTCGGGGAGCAGGTCGTCGACCGTCTCCCCCTTTTCCAGCCGCTCCCGGAACTCCGCCGTCCGCACCGCGAGCCGGTCGTCCGGGAGATCCGTCACGGTCGACTCGAGGGCGTTGACCCGGTCCACGACATGCCCGATCCGATCGAGCACCCGATCGTTGTGCGAGCCGAACACCTTCTTGAAGAGCTGATCCAGCATCGAACCGTTCCTTTTCGTCAGGCGTCGCGCCCGTCCCGGCAGGCGAGCCGCCACCGGTTTCCCGCGGGCAAGCGCCCGAGAGCCGAGCCGTCCGTTTCCGCCCGATTCGCTTGACGAGTGGGCCGGGCCGCGGTTCCTGGCTTCCGCTGGTCGAATGTCGCGTGGAGGCGGAACGAGCGTGGATTCCGGCCGCTCACCCGCCGTCGAAGGCTTTGCAGATCCCTCACCCTGGACAGGTTCTCCCGGCGATCACGAACCCAACCAACCTCCCGGATACGCCAAATTGGCGCACCTCCGCCCCGTCCGCGTCGCCCGAAAGGTAGCATTTACGATACCACAGGTCTGGAAAGAGTGTCAACGAACGTACCGGGGACGGGCTGGAGGCCCGCCCCCCATGCGCTTCCGGGCACGGGCCCTATCCCGCCGCCTGCTTCTTGGCCTTCCGCTCAGGCTCCCGGTTCCTGGCCACCACCGGGTCGACGATTTCGCCGCAGTTCAGGCACCTCCAGGCGAAAAACACGTCGAGCATGTCCTGGAAACGCTCGTATACCATCGCCCCGTTGCATCGCGGGCATCGGATCTGTTCGCGTCGCGCCATCGCCATCCCCCTTCAAAGCACTTCGATGCCCGCCCCCTATTCCGGTTTCAGACGCAAGTTCTTGCCAAAATGTCCGAAATAGAGTCTCATACAGCCCGGCAATTCCGGGGGGGGAGGTGGACCGTTGGCCGCTGCACGGAAGCGACTTGGGGAACTGCTCGTGGAAACCGGGCTTCTCTCCGAGGAGAACCTGACCCGCGCCCTGTCGGAGCAGCGGGTGCGGCGGGAGAAGCTGGGCGACGTCATCGTGACCCTCGGAATGGCCACCGAAGACGAGATTTCGCAGGCCCTGTCCATCCAGCTCGGCATCCCGCTGATCGACCTGGCGACCACGCCCGTCGAACCGCAGGCGATCGAACTGATCCCCGAGAAGGTCGCCCGGAAACACCTGATCATGCCCGTCTCGCTGGAGCAGCGCGACCTCCACGTCGCCATGGCCGACCCCTTGAGCTTCGAGGCCTTCGAGGACGTCCGGTTCGCCTCCGGATATACGATCAAGCCGGCCATCGCCACGCGGGCGGGAATCCTGTGGGCGATCGACCAGCACTACCATCTCGGTTCCTCCCTGAGCACGATCGTCAAGGACATCGCGGAAGAGAAGCTCGTCGAGGTCGTGCACGACGGGAAGGAGAGCGACGGGCGGGACACCGAAGACCTCCGGAAGAAGAGCGAGGCGGCCCCCATCATCCGGATGGTGAACCTGTTCGTCGCGGAGGCGGTGGACCAGAACGCCTCGGACATCCACGTGGAGCCTTCGAAGACGACGGTGACGATCCGCAACCGGGTCGACGGCGTCCTGCGGAAGACTCTCGAGCTGCCGCGATGGGTGCAGGGCGCGGTCATTTCCCGGATCAAGATCATGGCCAAGATGGACATCGCGGAGAAGCGTCTTCCCCAGG
>CAYWOT010000047.1:0-12419 GCA_964459975.1 uncultured bacterium | reverse complement strand
CCCTGGTAGGCGAAGACGAACCGGTCGGGCCGGGCTCGCTTGATGCCCGTGGCCACCGCCGGCGCCCTTCCGTGAGGGGCTTCGGCGAAGTCGACGTCGATGTAGTCGTACATGAGCACCGCGCACCCCACGGGCGCGACTCCGACCGTCTTCTCGCGAACGTCGAAGCGGTCGATCGCCTCCGCGAGGAGACGGTGCACGATCCCATGATGGCAGCCCGGGCAGTAGTGCGTCCGAACGTCGAGAAGGCTCCGCGACCGCGAGAAGACCGCCCGCTTCCCCTTCGCCGGCCCCGCGCCGCTCATCTCGTCCTCACCGCCCGCGCCCCGGCTTCCGCCGCGAGTCCCCGGATCTCCGCGAGGATCTCCTCGGGTGTGGGCATGGCGCAGGGCTTCCCCAGAAAACGGACCCGGTCCCGGTGCGGCGTACAAAGGAGGACGTCCTCCAGCATCTGCCCGGTGTTCATCTCGACCACCAGTGCCGCGTCCGCCCCGCACACGGCTTCCTCCACCTCCCGCGACGGAAAGGGGAACAGCGTGATCGGGCGCAGCAGGCCCGCCGGCAGCCCCTCCGCCCTCGCCCACTGGATCGCCGTCTTGGCGACCCGGGCCGCCGTGCCGAACGCGAGGACCACGATGCGCGCCCCGGCCAGAAAGAACGGTTCGAAGCGCACCTCCTGCTCCCGTATGGCCGTGTACTTCCGGTGCAGCTTCCAGTTGTGCACTTCGATCTCGCCGTCCTTGAGAAGGAGGGACTTGAGGATGCGGCGGGGGCGGCCCGCGCACCCGGAGAGGGCCCAGGGCGGTTCATCCGGCACGGAAGCGCGCGAGGGGGCGGCGACGAAGGGCTCCTTCATCTGTCCGACGATGGCGTCCCCCAGGACCAGCGCGGGGTTCCGGTACTTGTCGGCCAGCTCGAACGCGAGAATCGTGAGCGAGTACATCTCCTGGACCGAATGCGGCGCCAGCACCGGCGTCCGGTAGTCTCCGTGGCCCCCGCCCTTGACCGCCTGGAAGTAGTCTCCCTGGGACGGGGTGATCCCGCCGAGCCCCGGACCCGCACGGGACACGTTGACGATCACGGCCGGCAGCTCCTGCGCGGCCATGTAGGAGATCCCCTCCTGCATCAACGAGAGCCCCGGGCCGGACGAGGAAGTCATGACCCGCCGTCCCGCGGCCGACGTTCCGAGGACGTAGTTGATCGTGGCTACCTCGCTTTCCGCCTGGAGGAACGTTCCCCCGAGGGACGGAAGGCGCGCCGACATGGTTTCGGGAATCTCGTTCTGGGGCGTAATCGGGTATCCGTAATAGAAGCGGCATCCGGCCGCGATGGCCCCGACACAGACCGCTTCGTTCCCCTTCATCAGCGTGCGGCGTCCCGCCGTCATCGCCACACCCGGATGCAGGCGTCGGGACAGCTCTCCGCGCAGATCGCGCAGCCGGTACAGCCTTCGGGCCGCGCGAAGACCGCCGAGGCGAACCCGTGTCCGTTGGTCCCGGCCCCCATCTCGATGCAGCCACTCGGACAGGCCGCGGCGCACAGCTCGCACGCCTTGCACCGGTCCGCGTCGATCTCGATCCGTCCGCCCGGTTCCCTCGCCGTCTCTGCCATGCCGCCGCCTTCGCCTCAGTCGTATTTCGGCTTGAACTCGAAATAGTGTGTGGTTTCGATGTAGCGCACCGTCCGGGACCTCGACCGCATGACGACGGAGTACGTGTTCGCTCCGCCGCTGAAGAAGCGGACCCCCCGCAGGTAGTCCCCGAAGGTCACGCCGGTCGCCGCAAACATGACGTCGCTGCGCGCCAGGTCCTCCATCCCGTACACCCGGTTGATGTCCTCGATCCCCATGGTCCGGGCCCGTTCTATCTCTTCCTTGTTCCGGAACTTGAGGATCCCCTGGAAATCGCCGCCCATGCATTTGAGCGCCGCCGCGGCCAGGACCCCCTCCGGCGCACCTCCGATTCCCATGAGGACGTCTACACCGGTTCCATCCTTCGCCGTGGCGATGGCGCCCGCAACGTCCCCGTCGCCGATCAGCTTGATCCGGGCTCCCGCCTCGCGACATTCGCGGATCAGCTCCTGGTGGCGCGGGCGGTCGAGGATGACGACGCACAGGTCCTCGACGTAGACCTTCAGCGCCTTCGCGACGCTGCGCAGGTTGTCGGTCGGGCTCGCGGTGATGTCGATCGCCCCGTGGGCGCGGGGCCCGACCGCCAGCTTCTGCATGTACGTGTCGGGCGCGTGGAGGAACCCGCCTTCCGCCGCAATCGCGATGACCGAGAGCGCGTTGTTGCCCCCCGTGGCTACGATCGTGGTTCCTTCCAGAGGATCGACGGCGATGTCGACGCGAGGCGAGTCGGCCACGCCGACCTCTTCCCCGATGAACAGCATCGGCGCCTCGTCCCGCTCGCCTTCCCCGATCACGACGCGTCCCTTGAACTGGACGGCGTTGAAGGCGCTTCGCATCGCCTGGACCGCCGCCTGGTCCGCGGCCATGTTGTCTCCGCGCCCCATCAGGCGCGCCGCCGAGAGTGCGGCCGCCTCGGTCACCCGGACCACTTCCAACGCCAGGTTACGCTCCACGTTGCCCCCCTTTCCCCAGGGATCGTTTCGCCAATCCCGTTTTCGTCAGGAACGGTTCGGGAACGCGGACCACGTTCCCGTCGCCGTCCGTGAATGCGTGCACCGTCGTGCCGTCCGCGATCAGCGCCCCGTCCTCCCGCTCGATCCGGTACGCGAAGGCGATGCTCGCGCGCCCCAACGCCCGGATCTCCGCGTGCACCGCGAGCAGGTCGTCGTACCGGGCCGGCGACAGGTACCGGACCGAGGCTTCCGTGACCGGCAGGTGGACTCCGATCCCCGTCAGATCACGGTACGCCATCCCCATGCTCCTCATCAGCTCGACGCGCCCCTGCTCGAACCATTTCAGGTAGTTCGCGTAGTAGACGATCCCCATCGCGTCGGTCTCGGCGAACAGGACGCGTACGCTGGCGACCCGTTTCATCGTCCGTTACGTTTCCCGGGCCGAGAGCAGATGTCCGATCAGCCGGGTTCCGGAGTCCAGGGCCTGTCCCGTCCGCTTCGCGTCCGCCTCCGTGTAGCGCGAGCCCGGAAACGACGACAGCCGCCGGGGCGCAGGGTAGAAGACGAACGGCACCGGTTCCTGGGCGTGGGTCCGGATCGCGACGGGCGTCGGGTGGTCGGGCAGCACGAGGAAGGCCAGGTCGTTCGCGCTTCGGGCGCGGGCGAGCAGCGGCCCCACCATCTCTTCGTCGATCCGCTCGATGGCCCGGACCTTCTCCGGGGCGCTGCCGTTGTGCCCGGCCTCGTCGGGCGCCTCCACGTGGATCAGAACGAAATCCTTGCGCTCGAGCTCGCGCAGGCCGAAGACGGCCTTGCCGCCGTAGTTCGTGTCGAGATACCCCGTCGCGCCGGGAACGTCGATCACCTCGAGCCCCGCGTAGATGCCGATGCCGCGTACGAGGTCCACCGCGGCCACCACCGATCCGGCGAGGCCGTACCGGTCCCGGAACGCCTGCATCCGCGGAGCCTTGCCCTGGCCCCACAGCCAGACCGAATTTCCCGGCGGCTTGCCCCGCTCCATCCGCCTCCGGTTCACGGCGTGGTCGCGGAAGACGTCCCGGGAGATCTCCATGAGCTCCCGCAGCCGCTCCGCTCCGTCGCCGGTCGGCAGAAAGTCGGCGATCGCCTTCCCTTGGATGTCGTGCGGCGGCGTCGTCCGGACGGCGTCGCTTCCCCCGGGCCACACCATCAGGTGCCGGTACCCCACGCCCGGATGGAACGAAACGCCTCCGTCCCCCACCGCCCGCTGAAGGGAGCGCAGAAGCTCGGCGGCTTCCGCGGAGTCGATGTGTCCGGCGGAGAAGTCCTCCATCCGCAGATCGCCCCCGTGGTTGGCGAGGGTCACCACGTTGCACCGGACGGCCACGTCGTCCTCGCCCAATTTCACTCCCATCGACGCCGCCTCCAGGGGCGACCGGCCGGTGTAGACCTCGCGGGGGTCGTACCCGAGAATGCTCAGGTTCGAGACGTCGCTTCCCGGGTACATGTCTTTGGGAACGACCTGGACCGTCCCCAGGGCGCCGTGCGACGCCAGATAGTCCAGGTTGGGCGTGTGCGCCGCTTCCAGCGGAGTGCGGTTCCCAAGCGACGGGATCGGCCAGTCGGCCATGCCGTCGCCGATGAGAATGACGAGCTTCGCCTCCACGCCGGGTTCCCTCACAGACCGAGGACCTTCGTTACTTCGTCCATCTCCGCCGCGACGGTGACGGGTTCCACGGACTGCGCGATCGCGTTGTCGGGGTCCTTGAGACCGTGCCCGGTGAGCGTGCACACGATCCGCTCCCCTCCGCGGAAGAAGGACTCGCTTCCCAATTTTATCACGCCGGCGATCGATGCCGCCGACGCAGGCTCGCAGAAGATTCCCTCGGTTTCCGCCACCAGCTTGTACGCTTCGAGGATCTCGGCGTCACTCACCATCCGGATCATCCCTTGCGATTCGTCGCGGGCGGCCTCCGCCTGCTTCCACGACGCCGGGTTCCCGATCCGGATCGCGGTCGCCACCGTCTCGGGCTTTCGCACCGGATGTCCCCGGACGATGGGAGCGGCGCCCTCCGCCTGCCAGCCGAGCATCCGGGGAAGACGCTTCGTCCGCCCGGCCTCCCGGTATGCCTTGTAGCCCGCCCAGTACGCCGTGATGTTGCCGGCGTTGCCCACGGGCAGGACGTGGAAGTCCGGGGATTCCCCCAGCACGTCGCAGATCTCGAAGGCCGCGCTCTTCTGCCCTTCGATGCGGTACGGATTGAGGGAGTTGACCAAGGTGATCGGATGGCGGTCCGAGATCTCGCGCACGAGCGTAAGCGCATCGTCGAAGTTTCCCAGCACCTGGACGACCTGCGCCCCGTGGATCATCGCCTGGGAGAGCTTGCCCAGCGCGATCTTTCCTTCCGGGATCAGGACGAACGCCCGCATCCCCGCCCGGGCGGCGTATGCCGCCGCCGAGGCGGAGGTGTTCCCCGTCGATGCGCAGATCACGGAGCCTGCGCCTTGCGACCTCGCCATCGACACCGCCATCGTCATTCCGCGGTCCTTGAACGAGCCGGTCGGGTTGAGCCCCTCGTACTTCAGGTACAGTTCGGTCCCCGGCGCGATCTCGCGCGCCAGGTTGGCCGCGGGAATGAGCGGAGTGTCTCCCTCGAGCAGGGTGACCACGCAGTCGTCGGGCACCGTGGGGAGAAACTCGCGGTACCGGCGGATGATTCCTTCCCGTTGCATCGGACGTCTTCCTTCGCGTTACAGGTTGTTTTCGATCCGGATCGTGCGGGTCCGGTCGAGGACGACCGGGAGCCGGTCGGTCTCCTGAAGGGCGGCTCGCATGTTCTTCTCTTTGGCGGCGTGCGTCACGATGAAGATCGGCACGGCGCTCTCCTGCTTTCTGCCCTTCTGGAGGACGGAGGAGATGCTGATCTGGTGCTCTCCGAGGACGCCCGCGATTCGGGACAGGACGCCGGGCTTGTCGACGACGAGGAAGCGGAGGTAGTACTCCGACTCGACCTCCGAAAACGGGGACAGAAGACCGCCCTTTCCCGAAACCTGGTCGTGGAACCCGCTCGGCGGGATCCGGCCCGTGGCCTTCCTGCCGACGTTGCGCGCGATGTCGATCACGTCGCTCACCACCGCCGAGGCCGTCGGGAACTTCCCCGCACCCTGCCCGTAATAGAGAGACGACCCGACGAAGTCCCCTTTTACGTAGATCGCGTTGAAGGCCCCCGACACGATCGCGAGCAGATGGTCGGCCGGGATCATGGTCGGGTGCACGTGGGCCTCGATCCCGCGCCGCCCCTGTTTCGCAATCGCCAGCAGCTTGATCGCGAACCCGAACTCGCGCGCGAACGCGATGTCCTGCGCGGAGACGTCCCGGATTCCCTCGACGAAGATGCTGGAGAGCGGCACGGTTTCGCCGGTCGCCAGCCACACGAGGATGGCGAGCTTGTGGGCCGAGTCGATGCCGTCCACGTCGAACGAGGGGTCGGCCTCGGCGAGACCGATCCGCTGCGCCTCCGCGAGGACCTCCGCGAACTCCTTGCCGTCGTCGGTCATGCGGCTCAGGATGTAGTTGCACGTTCCGTTGATGATCCCGTAGACCCCCTCGATGCGGTTCGCGGCCAACCCTTCGCGCATCCCGCGGATGATGGGAATCCCTCCCCCGACGCTCGCCTCGAACCCGATGTCGACGCCGGCGGCGGCGACGGCCCTGGCAATCTCCTCTCCGTGCTCCGCCAGAAGGGCCTTGTTCGCGGTCACCACGGACTTTCCGTGCCGGATCGCCTCGAGAAGAAAGTCCTTCGCGACTCCCGTTCCCCCAACCAGCTCGATGACGATGTCGACCGCGGGGTTGCGCACGACCTGGAAGGCGTCCGTGGTGAGGATCCCCGGAGGAAGCCGGACCCCCCGGTCGCGCTCGAGGTCAAGATCGGCGATCTGCACCAGACGGATGGGGACCCCCACCCGACGGCGCAGATGTTCGGCGTTGGCGAGGAGCAGCTCGGCCGTGCCGGAGCCGACGGTTCCGAAACCGACGATCCCGACCCCGATCTCGCGGTCGGCCGTCATCCGGCCTTGACCCGGACGGGAGCCTGCAGGACCGCCTTGGCGCCGCGGATCGCCTGCCGGATCCGGTGCTCGTTCTCGACCAGGGCGAACCGGACGAAGCCTTCCCCGTGCTCCCCGAATCCGACCCCCGGGGAAACGGCCACCTTGCCCTTGCTGAGAAGCAGCTTGGCGAATTCGATCGAGCCCATCGCCCGGAACGGCTCGGGGACCGGGGCCCAGACGAACATCGTCCCCTGCGGCTTGGGGAACTTCCACCCGATCCGCGCGAAGCCGTCGACCAGGCAGTCCCTCCGTTTCCGGTAGATCTCGACCGTCTCTTCCACCACGCGGTACGGCCCGTTGAGCGCCACGGTCGCGGCGATCTGGATCGCCTGGAACATGCCGTAGTCGAGGTAGCTCTTGATGCGCCGCAGCGCGCCGACCATCCGCTTGTTGCCCACCACGAACCCGACGCGCCACCCGGCCATCGAGTAGCCCTTCGACATCGAGTAGAGCTCGACCGCCACCTCCTTGCCCCCGGGAACCTGAAGAATGGAGGGAGCCTTGTACCCGTCGAACACCAGGTCGGCGTACGCGAGGTCGTGGACCACCAGGAGCCGATGCTCCCGGGCGAACTCGACGATCCGCCGGAAGAAGTCCAGATCGACGACTTCCGTCGTCGGGTTGTGCGGAAAGGAAAGGATCAGCACCTTGGGCTTCGGCCAGATCGTCTTCATCGCCCGGCGGGCCCGGTCCAGGAAGTCCCCCTCGCCGCTGGTGAGCGAGATCGAGCGGACGTCGGCGTTGGCGATCACCACGGAGTACGCGTGGATCGGATACGTGGGGTTCGGCACCAGCGCGATGTCGCCGGGCCCCATGATGGCCAGGATGAGGTGCGACAACCCTTCCTTGGCGCCGATCGTCGCGATCGCTTCGGTTTCCGGATCGAGCTCCACACCGAATTTCCGCTTGTACCAGTTGCACACGGCGAGCCGAAGCTTGGGGATTCCGCGGGACGCGGAGTACCGGTGATTGCGGGGGTTGCGCGACGCCTCGATCAGCTTGTCGACGATATGTTTCGGCGTCGGAAGGTCGGGATTGCCCATCCCGAGGTCGATGATGTCCTCGCCCGCGGCGCGCATCTTCGCCTTGAGGTCGGTCACGACCGCCAGAACGTACGGCGGAAGCCTTTGGATTCGCGGGAATTCCTCCATGCGTCGCTCCCCCGGAAGCATAAACTCAATATCTTAATGAATCTCGCGCGGTAAGTCAATTTGGCCGCTGCCGCTTCGTCCGGGGACGGGTCGAATACCCCGCCCCCTTCATTCCACGCCCGCCCCCCGGGATTCCTTTTCGGCCATCCACGCCTTAAGGTCCGCGTGCACGGGGTCGGACAGGTCCGGGTCCCGCGCGAGGAGCACCTTGGCGATCTCGCGGGCCTTCGAGAGCATCCGGGTGTCCCGGGCGATGTCGGCGAACACCAGGTCGGGAATCCCCGACTGGCGCACGCCGGAAAAGTCCCCCGGTCCGCGGATCCGCAAGTCCTCTTCGGCGATCCGGAACCCGTCGACGGTCCGCTCCATCACGTTGAGGCGCGCGGCGGCGTCCTCCCCCTGCTCGTCCCCCGCCATCAGCAGGCAGACCGACGGGCGACTCCCTCTCCCGACCCGCCCCCGCAATTGATGGAGCTGCGAGAGCCCGAATCGCTCGGCGTGCTCCACCACCATCACGGTGGCTTCCGGGACGTCCACGCCCACTTCCACCACCGTCGTGGCGACGAGGATCCGAATCTCTCCGGCCTGGAACCGGCGCATCGCGGAGTCCTTTTCCTCCGGTTTCATCCGCCCGTGCAGGAGGCCCGCGCCCACGCCGGGAAAGGCCTGCCGGACCCGCTCGAAGGTCTGCTTGGCGTCGCGCAGCGCCATCTTCTCCGACTGCTCCACCAGCGGCAGCACGACGTACGCCCGTCCCCCCGCGCCGATCTCCTTCCGGATCCGTCCCCACGCCTCCTGCCTTCTCCCTTCCGGCACCACGACGGTTTCGACCGGGGTCCGGCCCGGCGGCATTTCGTCGATGACGGAGACGTCCATGTCGCCGTACAGGGTCATCGCGAGCGTCCGGGGGATCGGCGTCGCCGTCATGAGAAGAAGGTGCGGAGACATCCTTCCTTTTCCCCGCAGCGCCGTTCGCTGGAGCACGCCGAACCGGTGCTGCTCGTCGATCACGCCGAGGGTCAATTCCCGGAACTCGACGCCCTCCTGGATGATCGCGTGGGTTCCGATCACGACGTCCGCCCGCCCGTCCCGGATTTCCTCCCGCACCACCGCCCTCTCCTTCGCCCCAAGCGACGAAGTCAGCAGGACGGTCCGGACGGGAAGGCCTTCGGACAGGGAAGCAAAACGCGCGAAGTGCTGCTCCGCGAGGATCTCCGTGGGCGCCATGAGCGCCGCCTGGGTCCCCTTCCTCCAGGCCACCATGGCCGCCACCCACGCGACGATCGTCTTGCCGCTGCCCACGTCCCCTTGCAGCAGCCGGTGCATGGGGTGCGGCTGCGCCAGGTCCTTGAGAATCTCGTTCAAGACCCTTCGCTGCGCGCCGGTCAAGGAAAACGGAAGGCGCCGTTTGATTTCCTCCACCAGCTCCCGATCCCAGGGCAGCGGGGCCGACGTCTCCCGCGAGACGCCCAGGCGGCGTTTCGCGAGCATCCACTGGATGCGGAACAACTCGCCGAAGACCAGCCGTTTCTGCGCGGGCGCGGAAAACGCCAGAAGCGGTTCGGCGTCGGCGTCCGCGCCCGGGAAATGCAGCGTCTCGATCGATTCGTGGATCGGGGGAACGCCCGCGGCGTCGAGGATCCAGCGGGGAAAGAACTCGCGTTCCGAGGCGGCGTGTTTCCGGACGACCTCCCATTGGATCTTCCGGAGCGTGCGGGCAGGGACCCCTTCGATGTCCGGGTACACCGGCACGAGCCGGCCGATGCCGGCGGAATCGGCGTCTCCGCCGTGCCCCAGGATCTCGGGGTGGTGCATCTCGAGGCCGAAACGGAACGCTCGGACCGTCCCGCACAGCAGGACGGTCTCCCCGATCCGGAACCGCTCCGCGAGCGACGGCGCGAACCGGAACCACTTCGCGGCGACGCGGCCGGTGCCGTCGGACAGGACCACCTCGAGCACCCGCCGCCCCCGCCAGCCGCGGCGCTCCCCGCCCTGCACCCGCAGGATCTGTCCCTTGACCGGCACGGTCATGCCGGGCTTGAGCTCCCGCATCGACACGATCCGCCTGCGGTCTTCGTACCCCTTCGGGAAGAAGAAAAGGGCGTCGCGGGGCGTCCGGATCCCGCGTGCCGCCAGCTTCTCGGCGAGCCGGGGTCCCACCCCCTTGACGTACTGAATGGAGCCTCCGTCCGTCACCCTACCGTCCGTCACCGCCGCCCGGGACGCCGTTGCGGGCCCGCTTCCTCCCCTCCTCGTGGTATTCCTGGAGGCTCCGGACGCAGAGGCTTTCCTCGATCAGGTGCCGGATCGCGTGCGCGACCGCTTTCGCGGCGGCGAGGGTCGTGACGTACGGGATGTTGTAGACGAGCGCCGTTCGCCGGATGTAGTAGGAATCGGCCTTGGACTGCGCGCCCAGGGGCGTATTGATGACGAGGGCGATCTCGCCGTTCGTGATCAGGTCGGCCACGTGGGGGCGCCCCTCCTGGATCTTGAGGACCGGCTCCGCCGGGATGCCGTGCTTCGCCAGGAAATCGGCCGTGCCCGCGGTCGCCGCAACCCGGAACCCGCTCGCGTGCAGGATCCTGGCCGGGTCGAGCATCCCCGGCTTGTCGGCGTCGCGGACGCTGATGAAGACCTTCCCCTCCGTCGGAAGCATCATGCCCGCCGCGATCTGCGACTTGGCGAAGGCCACCCCGAACTTGCGGTCGAGCCCCATCACCTCGCCCGTCGACTTCATCTCGGGGCCCAGGAGCGTGTCGACGTCGGGGAACTTGATGAAGGGGAACACCGCCTCCTTGACGCTTACGTGCTTCGGGACCACGTCTTCCGTGAACCCGAGCTCCGGAAGCGTCCGTCCCATCATGACCTTGGCGGCCAGCTTCGCCAGCGGGACGCCGATCGCCTTGCTCACGAACGGGATCGTCCGGGAGGCGCGCGGGTTGACCTCCAGGATGAAGATCTCCCCCTTCTTGACGGCGAACTGGACGTTCATCAGTCCCACCACGCCCAGCTCCTTCGCCAGGGCCTTCGTCTGCCGGACGATCTCCCCCGTGATCTCGCGGGAAATCGAATGGGGCGGGAGGGAGCAGGCCGAGTCGCCGGAATGGACGCCCGCCTCCTCGATGTGCTCCATGACCCCGCCGACCACGACGGTCACTCCGTCCGAGATCGCGTCGACGTCGATCTCGACGGCGTCCTCGAGGAACTTGTCGATCAGCACCGGCTTTTCCTCGGACGCCTGCACCGCGTGGGTCAGGTAATGCCGGAGGCCGTCCTCGTCGTGCACGATCTCCATCGCGCGCCCCCCCAGCACGTAGGACGGCCGAAGGAGCACGGGATATCCGATGCGCGAGGCGACCGCGACGGCCTCCCCGCTGGAGCGGGCGATCCCGTTCGGCGGCTGCCTCAAGGCCAGCACGTCGAGGAGCTCCTTGAACCGCTCCCGGTCCTCCGCGCGGTCGATGCTGTCCGGTGCGGTCCCGACAATCGGCACACCTTCCCGCTCGAGCGGAACGGCGAGCTTGAGCGGCGTCTGCCCGCCGAACTGGACAATCACGCCGGCCGGCTTCTCTTCCTCGATGATGGCGAGGACGTCCTCCTTCGTGAGGGGCTCGAAGTAGAGGCGGTCGGACGTATCGTAGTCCGTGGAGACGGTCTCCGGGTTGCAGTTGACCATGATCGTCTCGAACCCTTCTTCCCGGAGCGCGAACACCCCGTGCACGCAGCAGTAATCGAACTCGATTCCCTGGCCGATCCGGTTGGGGCCGCCTCCGAGGATCACCACTTTCTTCCGCGAGGACGGGGCCGCCTCGTTTCCCGAATCGTAGGAGGAGTAGAAGTACGGGGTGTATGCCTCGAACTCCGCCGCGCAAGTGTCGACGCGCTTGAAGGCCGGGCGGATTCCGGCGCGAGCCCTGAGTTGCCGCACCGAGTCCTCGTTCGTTCCCAAGAGCCGGGCGAGCCGCCGGTCCGAGAACCCCATCGACTTCGCGCGCCGCAGCACCTCCGCATCCTCGCCCGGAATCTCTCCGGCGTCCGGAAGCGCCCGGAACCGGTCTCCCCACACCCGCAGGGCCTCCTCCTCGTGGAGAATCTGCCGGATGCTTTCGAGAAACCAGATGTCGATCCCCGTCAGCCGGTTGATCTCCTCGATCCCGAACCCTTCCCGGAGCGCCTCGCCGATGTACAGCATCCGCTGGGAATTCGGCCGCCGCAGTTTCTCGGCGATCGTCTTGCGGACGCCTTCCGGGGAAGCGGCGTCGGTCGGCCCGGCCACCGCCTCGAACCCGTACACGCCGGTCTCCAGAGAGCGCAGCGCCTTCTGGAGGGACTCCTTGAAGGTCCGCCCGATCGCCATCACCTCGCCGACCGACTTCATCTGCGTCCCGAGCACATCCTCGGTCTGCGGGAATTTCTCGAACGTGAACCGCGGAATCTTGGTGACCACATAATCGATGGTGGGTTCGAAGCACGCCGGCGTCTCGCGCGTGATGTCGTTGGGGATCTCGTCGAGCGTGTACCCGACCGCCAGCTTGGCGGCGATCTTGGCGATCGGAAATCCGGTCGCCTTCGACGCCAGCGCCGACGACCGGG
>CAYWOT010000046.1:0-12556 GCA_964459975.1 uncultured bacterium | reverse complement strand
CCTGGGCGTGGTGGTGGGGGGGGGGGGTTTCAGGGTGGTGATCGCCGTCGGGTATTCCTGCGCGGACCTGGCCTGGGACGCCCGGCTTCCGGTGCTGGTGGTGGCGTTGAACCGTCTCGGCGTCCTGAACCACCTGAAGCTGACGGTCCATTATCTTCGGGCGGAACGGCTCCCGCTATTCGGGGTCGTCCTGAACGACGGGACGCCGGAGCGTACGCCGGCCTGCGACGGAAACGAGCCGGAAGTCCGCCGGATCGCGGGAGATCGGTACCTGGGGAGGGTCCCGCACGGGGCTTCGTCCCTCCCCGACGACCTCGTGCGCCGCACGCTCGCGGCCGTTCGCCGGTTGTGACGCGCGCCCGCTACTCCTTGCCGCGCCGCCGTCCCGCGCGGTCGACCGCCCACACGATGACGAAACTCGCGAAGAACAGGATGAGAAGCGGGACCGACATCAGCGTCAGGTTGTAGGCGTCCGGGGTCGGCGTGACGATCGCGGCGAGCACGACGCATCCCAGCACCGCGTGCCGCCAGCGGTGCCGGAAGAAGCCGGGGGTGAGCCAGCCGATCCTGGCGAGGAAGAAGGAAATCAGCGGCGTCTCGAACGCGAACCCCATGACGAGGAGCATCGTGCCGCAAAAGGAGACGAAGCGGCGCGCCGAGAGGAGCGCATGCAGGTCCTTCGTCTCGAACCCCACCAGGAAGCGGATCCCCGCGGGAAGCAGCACGAAGTAGGCGAAGAGCACGCCGGCGGCGAAAAACGCCGTCGCGGCGCCGATGACCGCGAACCCCCACCCGCGCCACTCCGGACGCAGCCGCGCCACCACGCCGCGCCAGAGCAGGGCGGCGCCGATCGGCAGCGACAGGCCCAGGCCGCAGTAGATTGCGATCGAGTAGACGGCGACGAATCCTTCCGACGGGTTGAAGGCGACGAGCTTGCGGTGGAGAAGCCCCACGAGGATCTGGAGGATCTGCTGGGCGACCGCCAGGGAGGCCGCCGACAGCACGAGCACGCAGATTGCATAGATCACGAGGCCCTTGCGGGCCTTCTCGAGTTCGGAGACGAACGCGCGGAACCAGTCTTCCAGGAGTTCCTCCGGCACGTCGGGTTTGCCTCGGATTCGCTCCGCGGCGGGTTGCCCTTACAATAGTACAGGGGCATCGCCGAAGGGGGAAAAGGATGCGCGTCACGGTTCCCGGGTACGTGCACAGCAAGGGGGTGCATTGCGGGTCCTCCGCCATGCGGAACCTGCTCGCCTTCCGGGGGATCGTCCTCTCGGAGCCGATGTGCTTCGGCCTCGGCTCGGGAGCCGGCTTCCTGTACGTGCCGTCCCTTCCGGTCCCCCCCGGGCTCGCGTTCCACGGACGGATCCTGGAGATGGAGCGGGAGCTGTGCGACGCCCTGGCCGTCCCGTTTCCGGAGCGGGTGGAGGACGGCGGCGACGCCGGGTGGAGACGCGCCCGCGAGGCGGTCCTTGCCGGCGATCCCGTCCTGATCAGCACCGACCTCGCCTACCTCGCCTATTTCGACACGAGGACGCATTTCGCGGGCCACCGGGTGGTCCTGTTCGGGGTCGACGACGAGGCGCAGTCCGCGCTGCTGTCCGACTCGGAGCGCGAGGAGCCCCAGGAGGTGCCGGTGGCGCAGCTCAAGGACGCCCGTTCGTCGTCGATTCCGCCGTACCCGATGGAGAACCGGTGGTGCGTGATCCGGCCGGAGGGACCGCCCCGCCCGCTCGGCGAGGCGATTCCTCTTGCCCTGGCGAAGAACGCGCGGGAGATGCTGTCCCCCCCGGCGGGCTCCGTGGCGGGCGTGTCGGGCATGCGGCGGATGGCGGCGGAGATGCCCCGCTGGCCGGCCATGACCGGAGACTGGATGTTCGCGGCCCGGTTCGGCTATCAGGTCATCGAGAGGCGGGGAACCGGCGGGGGCTTCTTCCGGAGGATGTACGCCCGGTACCTCGAGGAGGCGGCGGCCCACGTTCCGCAGGTGGGCGGCGCAGGGCTCGCCGGGAGGATGGCTGCGCTCGCCGACGGCTGGACGCGGATCGCGGAGATGCTCAAGGAAGCGTCCGAGGCGGGGGACGCCGCGGCGCTGCCCCGCGTCGCCGAGTCGGTCCTCCGGCACGCCGACCGGGAAGAGGCCTTCTGGCAGCGGACGGGGACGCTCCTGAGTCGGGATAAAGACTAAAGCCAGGAACGTCCCCGGGGTCGTCTTGGGGATTGCCGCCCCAAGACGAGCTGCGCACCCCCCTTGGGCGGGGCGTGTCTGACGAAGCGGAGCCATGGAAGGCGAGAGCGAGGAATGACCCGCAGCCGCCCCGAGCCATGGATGGCGAGAAAGGCGTTTCCGCGCAAGGGGTGGTGCGAGCGAGTTGGGGCGGCAGTGGACGGGGACACTCCCGTACAGCGGGGACGCTCCTGAGTCGGGAAAAGGAGTAAAGCCAGGAACGTCCCCGGTTCTAGCCAGCAGCGTCCCCGTCCACTCGCCGGAAGTGCCGCCGGATGTACCAGGCGATCCCGGCCAGGATCGCGGCGCCGATCACCAGGTCGAACCGGTGGAAATATTCGCGCAGGGTCGGCCAACGCTCGCCCAGCACCATGCCGGTGTACGCGAGGGCCAGGCACCAGGGCAGCGATCCCGCGAACGTGTAGATGAGGAACCGCCTCATGTCCATCCGGGCGACGCCCGCAGGAAAGGCGATGAACGTGCGAACGATGGGGAGAAGACGGGCGAAGAAGACGGTCGCCTCGCCGTGCCGCTCGAACCAGCGGTCCGCCGTGTCCAGGTCGTGCCGCGACATGAGCACGTACTTCCCGTACTTCTCGACGAGGGGGCGTCCCCCGTACTTGCCGAGGTAGTAGGCCGGGACGGAGCCGACGACGCATCCCAGCGTTCCGGCCAGCGCCACCGACCAGAGGGTGTACCGGCCGAGGAAGACGAGGTAGCCGGAGAACGGCATGATGACCTCGGACGGGAGGGGAATGCACGCCGATTCGATGGCCATGAGCAGCACGATGCCGGGCAGCCCCATCGCCGAGATGACGAAGATGACGAACGAGCCGAGCGCTTCGAGGGTCCGTGTCACCATGCCGCAGGGTCCGCGCCGCCTTATCCGACCGTGAGGAACGGCGGTCCGAAGCGCAGCGTCGGCTGGGCGTCCCCCACGGGCACCCCCTGCCCCTCTTTGCCGCACGTCCCGAGGCCGAACCCCAGGTCGGTCCCGACCGCGTCGATCATGGAGAGCGCCTCGGGGCCGTTGCCGGTGATGGTCGCGCCGCGCACCGGCTCCGCCGGGCGGCCGTTCTCGATCCGGTACCCTTCCGCGACCTCGAACATGAAGTCCCCGGTGACGGTGTTCACCTGGCCGCCTCCCATCTTCCGCACGAGCAGCCCCCGGTCCACCGACCGCACGATTTCCTCCGGCGGCGTCGCCCCCGGGAGGATCATCGTGTTCGTCATCCGGGGCACCGGCTTGTGGCGGTACGACTCGCGCCGCCCGTTCCCGGTCGACCGGCCTCCTTCCCGCATCGCCAGCAGGCGGTCGTAGAGAAAGCCGCGGAGAACGCCGTTCGAGACGAGAACGGTCCGCTGGCCGGGCGTTCCCTCGTCGTCGATGCCGAACGATCCCCGCTTCCCCGGCACGGTCGCGTCGTCGACGATCGACACGAGTTCGCTGGCGACCGGCTTCCCCAGCGCATCGCGGTAGACGGACATGCCCCGGCGCGCGAGGTCGGCTTCCAGCCCGTGGCCGATCGCTTCGTGGACCATCGTTCCGCCCGCCTCCGACGAGAGGACGACCGGCATCCGTCCCCCGCCGATCCGTTTCGCGGAGAGCGCGCGCACCGCCCGTTCGGCCGCTTTCCGCGCGACGGCGTCCGGCACGAACTCCTCGAGGAATTCCCAGCCCGCCGTTCCGCCGCCGGTCTCGTACCCCATGGTCAGGCCCGACCCGTCGCCGGCTACGCACTGGACCGTGAGGAGGGTAAACGTCTGGTCGTCGGTCGTGAAGACCCCCGGGTGCGCCGCCACCTCGATCCGTCGCTCCGTTTCCGCATAGGTCGCCCGGACCTGCCGGATCTGCGGGGCCGTCCCCCGGGCGGCGCGGTCCATCGCGTCCACGAGCGCCACCTTTTCGCCGACCTCCCGCGACGCCGGGGAGATGCGCACCGGGGACGGGCGCCTGGCCGCCGACGGCGCGGCGGGGACGGCGACGGGCGTCCCACCGCCCTCCGCGTACCGCGACAGGTCCTGCGCAAGGGCGAGCAGGGCGCGTTCGCCGCGCTCGTTGGTGTAGGCGTAATAGCTCTTCCCGCGGACGATCAGCCGGATCCCGGTGCCCGCATCGGTGCCCGCCAGGACCCGCTCCACCTTGCCGTCCTCCCGCAGGATCGAAAGCGACCGGACTTCCTCGTGGAACAGTTCCCCGTATTCCCCGCCGCGGGACATGAGGGCGGTCAGGATCGGCGTGACGCGCATCGTCGACAGCATCGGTTCTCCTTACCCAAGGACGCGGCGCCGGGAGAGGTTCCGCGGGCTTTTGTGTATACTGATCCTATCAAGTGTACCCGAGGAAGCGGATGAAAACGAAGGTTCTGGCGGCCGTCCTCGCGGCTGCCTTGTTGTGGGGGGGGCGAGACGCCGCCGCGTTCCACGGGAACGCCTCCGCCGCCGGCGCGAGCATGGAGGGCCGGGCGTACTCGCAATTTCTTTCCGCCTATCTGTTGTACCGGAGCGGCGATCTCGACGGATCGCTGGCGGCGTACCGGAAGGCGCTCCGGTACCGGCAGAACGAGCCGGATATCCTCTACGAGATCGCCAGCGTCCTCGTCAAGAAGGGAAAGCTCGACGAGGCCAGGGTCTACCTGGAGCGCGCGCTCGCCGCGGACAAGCGGCATGAGCCTTCCCGGTATCTCCTGGCGGGAATCCTGGCGGCGCAGGGAGAGACGGCGAAGGCGATCTCCCTCTACGCGGGGATCCTGGCGGACGACCCGGACAACGAGGACGCTTACGTCCATCTCTCCTCGCTCTACGCGGAGAAAGGGGAGATCGACAAGGCCGAGAAGTACCTCACCACCCTGATCGGCAAGCACCCCGATTCCTACCTCGCCTACTACTATCGCGGAAGGCTGCGCGCGGTGCAGAAGAAATTTCCCGAGGCGCTCTCCGACTTCGACAAGTCCCTCGCGATCCATCCGTCGTTCGAGCAGGCCCTGGTCGATTCGGGCGGCGTGCTCGAGCTCCTGGGGCGCCAGGCGGAAGCGGAGCAGCGGTACCGGAAGGCCCTGGAGGGCAACCCGGACAGCCCGTTTCTGCACGAGCGTCTCGGACGCATCCTGATCATGGAAAAGAAGATGGACCAGGCGATCGGCCAGTACGAGGTGCTCAAGAAGTCCGCCGAGGGGAACGTCGACTTCCGCACGAAGCTCGGGCTCCTGTATCTCGACCGGGAGCGGTACGACGACGCGATCAACGAGTTCCGCTTCGTGCTCGCCTCGCAGCCGCAGAACAGCCAGGTCCGGTTCTTCCTCGGGTCGGCGTACGAGGAAAAAGGGATGTATCCGGAGGCCGAGAAGGAGTTTCGGACGATTCCCGAGTCGTCGCCGCTCTACCGGGACGCGATGCTGCACGTCGCGATGTCGCTGGACCGCCTGAAGCGGAACGCGGAGGCGATCGAGGTTACGCAGAAGCTCAAGGAACGGTTCCCGGACGACGTCGCCGTGATGCTCTTCCTCGGGACGCAGCTGGAGGAGGCCAAGCACTACCGGGAGGCGCTGGCGGTCGTCCGCGAGGCGGTGGAGAAGGCGCCTACGAATGCGTCCGCCCGGTTCTCCCTCGGGGTGATCTACGACAAACTCGGAGACTTCACGAAGGTCGTCTCGTCCATGGAGAAGGCGATCGAGCTCAATCCGAAGCACGCCACGGCCCTGAACTATCTCGGGTACAGTTTCGCGGACCGGAACATCCGACTCCGGGAGGCCGAGTCCCTGATCCGCCGTGCGCTGGCCATCCGGCCGAACGACGGGTATTTCCTCGACAGTCTCGCCTGGGTCTACTACCGGATGAAGGACTATCCGCGTGCCGAGGTCGAGATCCGGCGCGCGCTCACGTTCGTGCCCGACGACCCGGTCATTCTCGAACATACGGGGGACATCCTGTCCCGGGAGGGCAAGGCGGACGAGGCCGCGCGGTACTACGAGAAGGCGATCTCCCACGGGCACGAAAAGCCCGACGAGCTCCGGAGCAAGATCAGGCGGATCCGGAAGGCGGGCTCTACGGCCAGGTGACGGCCCGGGACGACGGCCCGACGGTGTTGCCTTCGCGCCGCGGCGCGGCGCGGGCGGGCTGCATGCTCGTCGTGCTGTCCGTCGCGCTCGCCGCCGGGTGTGCTCCGTTCCGCCACCGGATCGTCGGCGAGGAGGCGGCTGCGGCTTCCTCGCTGTTCGCGTCCGCGGCGAGCGTGTCCTTCCCCGTCCGGGCGTCGTTTTCGGGGGTCGCCGAGGTCTCCGGGAGGACGGTTCCGTTCGTCGCGGGCCTGCTCGCGCGGAGCGCTTCCGAGGAGACCCTGGGGGTCTACGATCCCATGGGAAACGCGGTCCTGTTCCTCGACAACGCCGGCGGGCGGCTGTCGGTCGTCCGCGGTCCCGCCGCGGCGGAGTTTTCCACGCCGCGCCTTCGCCCCGTCGACGCGGGGCCGGTGTCGCTCGGCCGAATCCTCTCCGGCGCTCCGGGCTATCCCGTGTCGGGCGGGCGGCTGGGCAGGGCGGCGGACGGCGCCTGGGTCCTCGCGGCCCGCGACCAGACCCTGTTCTCCGACCCCTCGCGGCGACTGCTCTCCCGCGCGGAATATGATATTGCTGGAAGGCGGGTCACCGTGACGTACCCCGACAGGAACTCGCCCGGACCGCCCCGGACGGTGGAGGTCGAGGTCATGGGCAACACCATCGTGCTCCGCAGGGACGCCCCGTGAGGACCGTCCGGATCGTCGCGGCCGTGCTGGCGCTCGCGCTGCTTGCGGCGTGCGCGAAGGAAAAGCGGGAGAAGAGGGCCGCCCCCGTCTCGGATGCGCCCGCCTACGGCGGCGCGATCGTCTTCGGGAGCATCGGCGACATCAGCGGCTTCATTCCCGAGGTGACCTCCGATTCCGCCTCGCACGAGGCGGCGAGCTACCTGTTCAACTCCCTGATCCGGTACGACAAGGACATCCGGTTCGAGGGGGAGCTCGCGAAATCCTGGGACGTCTCCCGCGACGAAAAACGGATCGTCTTCCACCTCCGCAAGGGGGTCAAGTGGCACGACGGCGCTCCCTTCACGTCGGCCGACGTGCTGTTCACGTACCGGAAGATCATCGATCCGAAGACGCCGACCGCCTATGCCGAGAGCTACAAGCAGGTGCTGCGGGCCTCCGCGCCGGATCCGTACACCTTCGTGGTGGAGTACGGCCGGCCGTACGCCCCCGCGCTGGACTCCTGGGTGTCGCTGTCCATCCTTCCCAAACACCTCCTGGAGAAGTACGAGGACATCTCGCGCAGCCCCCTGAACAAGGAGCATCCGATCGGAACCGGTCCCTTCCGGTTCGTGGAGTGGAAACCGGGCGAGCGGACGGTGTTCGACGCGAACCCCGACTATTTCGAGGGAAGGCCCTACCTTTCCCGGGTCGTCACCCGCGTGATCCCGGACCAGGGGACGATGTTCCTGGACCTCAAGACGGGCGGGATCGACGCCATGACGCTGACGCCGCTCCAGTACGCCCGGCAGACCGACACCCCGGACTTCCGCGAGCGGTTCAACAGGTACCGGTACCTTCCGTTCGCCTACACCTACCTGGGGTTCCGGCTGTCCCATCCGTTCTTCTCGGACCGGCGGGTCCGGCGGGCGATCGCCTACGCCATCAACAAGAAGGAGATCATCGCGGGCGTCCTCTTCGGGCTGGGCGTCGAGGCCACGGGGCCGTACAAGCCCGGCACCTGGATGTACAACCCGAACGTGAAGAAATACCCGCACGATCCCGATCGCGCGAAGGCGCTCCTTGCCGAGGCGGGATGGAAGCCCGGGCCGGACGGGATCCTGGAGCGGAACGGGAAGAAGTTCGACTTTACCGTCCTCACCAACGCGGGCAACGAGAGCCGGGCCAAGACCGCGGCGATCATCCAGCAGAACCTGGCGGCCGTGGGAATCCGGATGGAGATCCGAACGGTCGAATGGGCGGCGTTCATCAACGAGTTCATCGACAAGCGGAGGTTCGACGCGGTCATCCTCGGCTGGTCCACGGGCCCCGAGCCGGACCAGTACGACATCTGGAGCTCGACGCAAACGGGACCGAAGGAGCTCAACTTCGTCGGTTTCCGGAACGCCGAGGTCGACCGGCTGCTGGAGGAGGGGAGGCGGACGTTCGACCGGGAGAAGCGGAAGCGGGCGTATTTCCGCTTCCAGGAGATCCTGGCGGAGGAACAGCCGTACGTGTTCCTGTACGTGCCACAGGCGCTTTCCGCGTACGCCGCGCGGATCCACGGCATCAAGCCGGCCCCCATCGGGATCGGGTACAACTTCATCCGGTGGTACGTCCCGAAGGGCCAGCAGAAGTACACCGACTTCCGATAACCGACTCCGATGCTCCGCTACATCGTCCGCAGGCTCCTGCTCACGATTCCGCTGCTGGTCGGGATCAGCCTGATCTCGTTTCTCGTGATCCATATGGCCCCCGGGGGGCCGATCGGCGTGGCGTCGGACCTCAGCGTGAAGAGTACTGCGGCGTCCCGGGCGCGTCTCCGCGCATACTACGGCCTCGACAAGCCGCTGTACGTCCAGTACGGGCGCTGGCTGGAGCGGATGGCGACGCTCAACTTCGGGAGAAGCTTTTCGCCCGACGGCCGCCAGGTCTCGGAGAAGATCGGCGAACGCATCCCGGTGACCCTCTCGATCAACGTCCTCTCCATGCTCCTCATCCTCCTCGTCGCCATTCCCATCGGGATCTACTCCGCCGTCCGCAAGGATTCCTGGTTCGACCGGATTTCGACGGTGACCGTGTTCGCGGGGTTCGCCGTCCCCGGTTTCTGGCTCGCCCTGCTGCTCATGATCCTCTTCGGCGTTACCCTGGGATGGCTGCCGATTTCGGGGCTGATTTCCATGCAGTACGAACACCTGGGGCTGCTCGGCAAGATCGCGGACCGGGCGCGACATCTGATCCTCCCCGTGTTTCTCGAAGCGTTCATGGGACTGGCCGCGTTGTCGCGCTACATGCGGACCAGCATGCTGGAGGTGATCCGGCAGGACTACATCGCCACCGCCCGGGCGAAAGGGCTTCCGGAGAGGACGGTCATCTTCCGGCACGCGGCACGCAACGCGCTGCTCCCGGTGATCACGATCCTGGGCCTGTCCGTGCCGGACCTCCTCGGCGGGTCGGTGATCTTCGAGACCATCTTCGCCATTCCCGGCCTGGGCCAGCTGTTCTTCCAGGGCGTGATGTCCCGGGACTATCCGCTGGTCATGGGAATGCTCGTCATCGGCGCGTTCCTGACGCTGATCGGAAACCTCCTCGCGGACGTCGGGTACGCGCTGGCCGACCCGCGGATCCGTGCGGGGTGAGTCGATGACGAAAGACCGCTCCTCCCTGTTCGGCGATTTTCTGCGCCGACTGTTCGCCAACCGGCTGGCCGTGGCGGGCGGGGCCGTGGTGCTCTTCTTCTTCGTGGTGTCCGCGTTTCCGCACCTGTTCGCCGCCCACAACCCCGACCGGATCGACGTGTACCATATCCTCGAGGCGCCGTCGATGTCCCACCCCTTCGGGACGGACGACCTGGGGCGGGACGTCCTGGCCCGGGTGGTGTACGGTGCGCGGATCTCGCTCAAGGTGGGGTTCGTCGCCGTGGGCATCGCCGTATCGGTCGGGCTTTGCGTGGGCCTGCTCGCCGGCTTCTTCGGCGGTTGGGTCGACGGGGTCCTGATGCGGTTCGTCGACGTCATGCTCTGCTTTCCTACCTTCTTTCTCATCCTGGCGGTGATCGCCTTCCTGCAGCCCTCGATCTACAACATCATGGCGGTCATCGGCCTGACGGGGTGGATGGGGGTGGCGCGCCTCGTCCGCGCGGAAGCGCTCTCGCTCAGGGAGCGCGACTTCGTGGCCGCCGCGCGGGCCCAGGGAGCGGGAAACGCCCGGATCATCGTCCGCCACGTAATGCCCAACGCCGTCGCTCCGGTCCTGGTCGCGGCCACGCTGGGGGTGGCGGGGGCGATCCTCACCGAGTCGGCCTTAAGCTTTCTCGGGATCGGCGTGCAGCCTCCGACCCCCTCCTGGGGAAACATCCTGACGGCCGGCAAGAACAACATCGAGTTCGCGTGGTGGCTGTCGGTCTACCCCGGGATGGCGATCTTCCTGACCGTCCTCGGCTACAACCTGCTGGGCGAGGGCATCCGGGACGCGGCGGACCCCCGGTTGAAAGGGCGGTGAGCGTGGAGGAGCCGCTTCTCGTCGTCGACGGCCTGACGATGTCCTTCCGGGTCGACGGGCGCACGGTGCGCGCGCTGTTCGGCGTGTCGTTCGCGCTGTCCGCCGGGGAGACGCTGGGCCTGGTGGGCGAGTCGGGGTGCGGCAAGACGGTGACGGCCCTGTCCCTTCTGAAGCTTCTTCCTTCGCCGCCCGCGCTGATTGAGGGAGGGCGGGTCCTGTTCCGCGGGACCGACCTGGTGCCGCTCCCCGAAGAGAAGATCCGCACGGTCCGGGGGAGGGAGATCTCGATGATCTTCCAGGAGCCGATGTCGTCGCTCAACCCCGTCCTCACGATCGGCGACCAGGTCGCGGAAGTCTTCACCGCGCATCGGACACTCGGGAAAAAGGAGGCGGCGGCGCGTGCCGTGGAGTGGCTTCGGCGCGTGAACATGCCCGACCCGGAGAGGAGGGCCCGGGAATACCCGCACCAGATGAGCGGCGGGATGCGGCAGCGGGCCATGATCGCGATGGCGCTCGCGCTCGAGCCTGCGATGCTCATCGCCGACGAGCCGACTACGGCGCTGGACGTGACCATCCAGGCGCAGATCCTGGGCCTGCTCCGGGAGCTGCGCGAACGCCGGCGGATGGCGATCCTCCTCATCACGCACGATTTGGGCGTCGTCTCCGAGTTCGCCGACCGGGTGGCGATCATGTACCTCGGCCGCATCGTCGAGATCGCGGGGACGGCCGACCTGTTCGCGGACCCGATCCACCCCTACACGCAGGGGCTGCTCCGCTCCCTCCCGGGGATGCGGGCGGGGGAGACGCGGCTCCCGTCGATCCCGGGAGCGGTCCCCCCGCTGGACGCGATCCCGCCGGGGTGTCCCTTCGCCGACCGCTGCCCGTTCCGGCGGAAGGCCCGGGAGCGGTTCGCCGCCGGCGAGACGCCGCGGGACGACCTCGAGGTCTGCGACCGGGTGGACCCTTCCCCGGAGGAATACGCGCCGGGCCACCTTGCGGCGTGCCACCACCAGAGGAGGGTCCGGAAAGGGACGGCGGGATGACGTCCGCGCCCGGTGCGCTGCTGTCCATGCGCAACGTCTACAAGACGTTCCCCGTGCGGCAGTCGTTCTTTGCCTCCGAGATGCTGCAGGTGCATGCGGTGGACGGCGCGTCGATCGACGTCTTCCCGGGGCAGACGGTGGGGCTGGTGGGGGAATCGGGATGCGGCAAGACGACGTTCGGGCGGGTCGCGATCCGCCTGATCGATCCGGACGCCGGCCGCGTGTTCTTCGAGGGGCGCGACGTTACGAAGCTGGCCGGCGGCGAGCTGCGTCGGCTGCGCCGCAGAATGCAGATCGTCTTCCAGGATCCGTATTCCTCCCTGAATCCGCGGATGCGGGTCCGCGACATCGTGGGGGAGGGGTGGCGGGTGCACGGGCTGGCCCGGCGGGGGGAGGTCCGCGAAATGGCGGAACGCCTGCTCGTGCGGGTGGGCCTGCCCGCCGCCGCCGCCGACCGGTATCCGCACGAATTCTCGGGGGGCCAGAGGCAGCGGATCGGAATCGCCCGGGCGATCGCGCTGTCCCCGAGCCTGGTGGTCGCCGACGAGCCCGTCTCCGCCCTCGACGTGTCCGTCCAGGCGCAGATCCTGAACCTGCTGCGCGACATCCGGGACGAGTACGGGATGGCGTATCTTTTCATTTCGCACGACCTGCGGGTGATCCGCCACGTGAGCGACACCGTCGCCGTGATGTACCTGGGGAAGATGATGGAGGTGTCGCCGGCGGCGGAGCTGTTCCGCGAGCCGCTCCACCCGTACTCGCGGAGCCTGCTTTCGGCAGTCCCGCTGCCGGGAGCGACGGCGCAGGAGCGGATCGTTCTGCGCGGGGAGATTCCGAGCCCGATCCACGTCCCTGCCGGCTGCCGGTTCCACACCCGCTGCTTTCTCGCGCAGAAGGTCTGCGAAGAGGTCTGCCCGCTACTCCGGGAGTCCGCCCCCGGGCGCTTTACCGCCTGTCACTTCGTATAGCCTGAGTCCTCCATGTCGTGGTACGGCGACGTATCCGGAGGCGCCGCGGGCGAGCCGCCGAGACGGGGTGCCCCTTGCGGGGGTCTGTCGCGACGAAGCG
>CAYWOT010000045.1:11475-12568 GCA_964459975.1 uncultured bacterium | reverse complement strand
GAGATGGCCAAGACCTTCGACGCGATGGTGCGGGCGAGGCTGAATATCCTGGTGTCCGGCGGTACGGGTTCCGGGAAGACGACCCTCCTGAACATCCTGTCCGCGTCGGTCCCGCACAACGAGCGCATCATCACCATCGAGGACTCGGCGGAGCTGATCCTCCAGCAGGAGCACGTGGTCCGGCTCGAGACCCGTCCTCCGAACATCGAGGGCCGGGGTTCGGTGACCCAGCGGGAGCTCGTCCGGAACGCGCTGCGGATGCGGCCCGACCGGATCATCGTCGGCGAGGTGCGGGCCGCCGAGGCGCTCGACATGCTCCAGGCGATGAATACGGGACACGACGGGTCGATCTCCACGATCCACGCCAACTCCCCGCGCGACGCGCTCGCCCGCCTCGAAACGATGGTCCTGATGGCGGGATTCGAAATCCCTTCGAAGGCGATCCGGGAACAGATCAGCTCCGCGCTCAACGTCATCATGCATGTCGCGCGATTGAGCGACGGCACGCGGAAGGTCATCAAGGTGTCCGAGATCACCGGGATGGAAGGGGACGTGGTGACGATGCAGGACATCTTCCTCTTCGAAAAGCAGGGCGTCGACGACGACGGATCGGTGGTGGGGCATTTCCGTCCCACGGGAATCCGGCCGAAAGTCATGGAGCGCATCCATACGGCGGGCATCCCCCTGGGGTTCGAGATCTTCTCGTACCGGCGGACCTGACGGGGGTGCCTACGTGTTCGTGATTTCTCTGCTCAGCTTCCTCTTCGTCGTGGTCATCATCGTGGGCGGATACTTCATCGTCTACGGGAACGCGACGCGGGTCGACATCGATCAGCGCCTCTCGATCCTGGAGAGGCCGGCGCGCCGAAGCGATCTGCTCCCCGCGATCCTGAAGAGCCAGTCCTTGAGCGACGTCCCTCTCATCAACCGGCTGCTCTCGAACGTCAATTTCGCCGTCCGGGTCGACAGGCGCCTGCAGCAGGCCGATCTGCGGATCAAGGTCGGGACGTTCATCCTGCTGTCGCTCACCCTGTTCGCCTTCGGGACGGTTTTCGGGCTGCTGTTGGGCTGGAACCTCGCGGTGGCCTTGGTC
>CAYWOT010000045.1:0-11465 GCA_964459975.1 uncultured bacterium | reverse complement strand
GTTTCTGCCCAACGCGTACGTGAATTTCCAGAGGCGCCGCCGCATCAAGCGGTTCACGTTCCACTTCCCCGACGCCCTGGAGATGTTCGCCCGGTCGCTGCGGGCCGGCCACTCCTTTTCGGGCGCCATCGAGCTCGTCGCGCAGGAGATGCCGGATCCCGTGGGCCCGGAATTCCAGAAGGTGTTCGACGAACAGAACCTCGGGGTCTCCCTGCGGCAGGCGCTGACCGGCCTGACCGAGCGCGTCGACAGCCTGGACGTGAAGTTCCTGGTCACGGCGATCCTGATCCATCGGGAGACCGGGGGAAACCTCGCCGAAATCATCGACAAGATCTCGCACGTCATCCGCGAGCGGTTCCGCGTCCAGGGGCAGCTCCGGATCTTCACGGCGCAGGCGCGGCTGACCGGCTGGGTGCTTGCGCTCCTTCCGGTCGGGGCGGCGTTTCTCATCGGGGTCCTGAACCCCGGGTACCTGAAGCCCCTCTGGGAGGAAGGGATCGGCAGGATGATGGTGTTCGCGGCGGTGGCCATGCAGCTGGGGGGATTTCTCGTGATCCGACGAATCATCCGGATCAAGCTGTAGCCGGCGAAAGGAGAGCGTGCCCGTGGTGCCTGCCATCCTGATCACCGTGTTCCTCGCCACGGTCCTGGCGACCGGCGCCGTTTTCCTGTGGCTGGACATCCGCCGGCAGTCCCTGCCGCGGCGGGTCAAGGAGGTCGTCGCGCCGACGACGAAGGCCGGCAGGAACCTTGTTCCCAACATCAAGGAACTGGCGGCCGGCCTCTGGAGGCGGTTCATGTCCAAGACCCCCGGGCGGGACGAGATCCTGAGCCTGTTCCTCGGGGGCGAGCTCACGGGCGCCCGGCTGCTCCTGAACCAGGCGGGCTACCGGAACCCGATGGCCCACCGGATCTTCCTGTGGGTCCGGGTGGCCCTGCCGGCTTTCCTGGCGGCGGCGATCGTCGCTGCGGGCACGATCCTCAGGGTGTCTTCCGGCGCGATCTTCGCTCTGGTCCTGCTCGGGGTGGCCGCCGGCATCCTGCTTCCGATTCAGTGGCTCAAGTCCAAGGTCCGCCAGCGGCGGGAGATGGTCGAGGATGCTCTTCCCGACGCCCTGGACCTTCTGTCGGTCTGCGTCGACGCGGGGCTGGGCCTGAATTCGTCCATCGTCAAGATCACCGAGGAGTTCACGCTGTCCAGTCCGCCGCTGAGCGAGGAGTTCGACATCGTGAACCGGGAGATCGTGGCCGGGAAGCCGCGGCAGGAGGCGTTCCGGTCCCTGGCGGACCGGACCGGCGTGGAGGACGTGAAGTCGTTCGTGGCCATGCTGATCCAGACCGAGAAGCTCGGGACGAGCCTCTCGCAGTCGCTCCGCGTCCACTCCGATTCCCTGCGCACGAAACGCCGCCAGCGGGCGGAAGAGGCCGCCGCGAAAACCACGGTGAAGCTGGTCTTCCCCCTGGTGTTCCTGCTGTTTCCCGCGCTGTTCATCGTCCTGCTCGGTCCGGGGATCATCCAGGTTTTTCACGCCCTCTTTTCGACGATCCACGGATGAAGCCGATGAGGAGGGAGAGCCCATGAACCTTCAGTGGATGAATGCTCTGCCGTGGTTCATCGCCTTCGGCGTCGTTCTGTGTCTGTACCTGTACGTGCGGTCGAAGCGAATCCGCAGGAGATGAACGGAAAACGTGGTTCGAAATGAAAGTTCGCAATACCAGCCGGGACGTGGTTCTGGGCGACGCGGTCCGGGAGGCCGGCAGCTGGTTCTCCCGCATGAAGGGGCTGCTTTGGACCGACGGGCTGGCGGCCGGCGAAGGGCTCTGGCTCCACCCGTGCAGCGGCATCCACTCCTTCGGCATGAAGTACGAATTCGACGCGATGTTCCTCGATTCCGGCAGGAAAGTGGTCGGTCTGTACGGGCGGTTTCCCAGGAACCGGGTATCCAGACTCTTCCTTACGGCCCGCGGGGTCCTCGAACTGCCGGAAGGTACGATCGAGAAAACGGGGACCGAGGTCGGGGATGAGATTTCGTTCGAGACGTGACGCCGGATCGTTCTCCAAGATCGCAGCGTGCCTGTTCTTCCTCCTCGCCGCTTCGCTGCTGACCGCGCGTTCTCCGGTCGGACCGCGTTCCGCGTCCGCTGCCGCGCCGTCGTTCGTCGAGATGGCCCGCATCCAGGTGTCCGACGGAGGAGATCGCGAAAAGATCCTCACGCTTTTCCACGGCTACGCGGCGCTCGGGCTGTGGGAGGAGGCGGCCGCGTACCTGGAGCAGAAGGTGCGCCTCGGCCAGCTGTCCCGGGCGGACGCGACCCCGCTGTTCGAGCGGATCCTCGTGGAGCAGAGCCGGTGGGACGATCCGGCGTTCCATATCGAGATCTGCGAGACCGCCATCCGAAACGGGTTTCGGACGCCGTTGATCCTGTATTCGTACGGCACGGAGCTGCGGCTGGCCGGCCGCCTCTCCGACGCCTCCGCGATCTTCGCGCGGATCGGCAGCGAGAGCGCGCTGCACCCGTTCGCTCTGTACGCCCTCGGACAGATCGCGTCGCAAGAGGGCGACGACAAGAAGGCCCGGGAGCTGTTCGGGCGCGTTCAGGCCCTGGCGAAGGACCGGCCCGACCTCGCGGCGCTCGGGCGGAGGGTCCTGCGTTCCCGGGCGGAGCTTACCCTCCTGGCGGGAGAGGCGGCCAAGGCCGCCCCGCTTTGGGAAGCCGTCGCAGGGGGCGGCGACGATCTGCTGCCGATCCTCGGACGGGCGGCGGCGGAAAAGGAACGCCCGCCGGGAGAGGAGCGGCTTGCGGAAATGAGCTCCGGTATGCCCGCCCGGAGGCGGATCCTGCTTTCGCTTCTCCTGGGGGGGCTCGCGCGGCAGCGGGGCGATTTCGACGAGGCCCTGGCCCACATCGCGCACGCGGACGAGGAGGTGAAGTCCTCGCTGCTGGCGACGCGGCCCCCCGCCTCGGAACACCTGGAGCGGTACCGGTCCCAGGAATTCCTCGATCGAGAGATCACGGTGCACGCGGCGCTTCGACAGGAGCTTGAGCAGGCGATCCGCGCGGGGAGCCCCGACCGGATCCGCCACGGCATGGTGGAGCTGCTGGTCGGCATCCTGGTCATGGACCACGCCGTTTCTCGCGTGGTCGGACTGATGCCGCCGGCACCCGGCCTTCCGGCGGTCCCGGTTGCGTCTTCCCGGCAGATCGAAGAGGTTCTCGAGAAGATCGAAGAAGTCACGCTCGAAGGCACGACCGTCGACGCGCTGGCGAAAGAGTTCGAGCGGAAGATCGACATCCTTCAGAACATCGGCCTTCCGCTCGACCGCTACCGTCTACTGACCAGACTTGCCAAGAGCCACGAGGAGATCCTGCAGATCAAGGGGACGATCCGGCACCGGATGGAAGACGCGGTAAGGGGAGTGAGAACCGGAGCCGAAGGGGGCAGCTTGCAGCTGTTCGCGGACCTTGGACGGTTTCTCGGGGAGCTCGAGGTGACCCGTGAGGTGGCGTCCGAGGAGCGGCGCTTCCTGCGGCGGCATTTCGACGTGCTCAAGGAGCGCGACGAAGGGGACGGGGGCCGGTTCGGCGATATCGGCGAGGTGGCCCGGGAGGTGGAGGCGTTCGACCGGGACCGGTTCGGCGCCCTGCTTCCCTCCGTGGAGGCTCTGGGGAAACGGGCCCGCGCCGCCTCGTGGGCGAGGAGGAAGCAGGAGATCCTCCTGCTTCGGCCGGTGGTCCGGCGGCAGCTCGCGGACGTCTACGTCGCGGAGGCCCGGTCGCTGCGGTCGGCGGCAACGCCCGAGTGGTCCGCCAAGAGCCGGGCGCTGCTGGAGAAGGCGGCGGCCGTTCTGTCCGACGAGGCGATGCCGCCGGCCGACAAGGCCGACATCGCCGTCCGGATCGCTTCGCTGCTCGTCGGGGCGAAAGGGGGCATCGAGGAGTATCCGGCGACGCCGCTCGGGGCCGCGGAGCGGCCGATCGTCATGAAGGTCCTGCCCTGGCTCAAAGGAGGCTCCGCGTCGGAAGGCATGCGGGAACGGCAGCTCTATCTGCGCGCCCTCCTGGAACGGGCGACCGGGGCCGCGGACGCGTCGTCGTCGGCCCGGCGGTTTCTCTCAACCTACCCCTCGTCGGACTTCGCGGGGGACGTCGCGGTGCGTCTGGGCGACGACGCGATCGCCGCGGGGCGCTTCGACGAGGCCAAGAAATATTTCCGGACGGCCGCCCGCAGCGGCCGATCCGCCTCTTCGTCGATCGCGCGGTATATGCTGGGATGGCTCCACTACCATGACGGGGATTCGGAAGGGGCGGTCGAGGAGCTCGCGGATCCGCTGTCCGACGCGGGTTTTGCCTGCGAGACGCCCTCCTCCTTCGATCGGTCGGTCCTCGCCCTCACCGTTCGCGCATGGATGGATCTTCCTCCGGAGCACATCGCCGCCTATCCTCCGGTGCGGAAGGGCGCCTGCGGCGGGCGGCTGCTGCTCGCCTCGCTCGGCGAAATGGAGGAAAAACGGGGTGAAACGGGCCGCGCCGCGGCCGTGTACGACGAGCTCGCCCGCCGGTTTCCGACCGGAGGCGAGACGCTCGCCTACGAGCTGAAATCGGTCAAGGATCTCCTGCGGGCGGGAAGGGAAGACGAGGCGTTTGCCCGCGCCATGGCGCTGAAAGGGAAGTACGGGCCGGGCTCCGCCTGGGCCGCGTCCCAGCCGGCGGTGTCGCGGGAGCAGGCCAGGGAGGAACTGGCCGGCCTGATCAAGACGCTGTCCGAACGGAAGTTCGAGGAGGGAATCCGCTCCGGGCAGGGGGCTCCGATGGCGAAGGCCGCCGAAGGCCTCCGGCAGTATTTCGCGGTGAACGGGGGCGCATCCTCCGGATCGAACGGGGAACTGCGCCTCAAGTTGGCGGTGGCCTCGCTCAAGTCGGGCGACCGGGACCGGGGGGTGCGCATTCTCCGGGAACTGGCGACGGAACACCGGGACGATTCCGTCGGACAACGGGCGGCCCTCTTGTACGCGCAGACGGTCATTGCGGCGTACGAGAGAAAGGAACGGACGGCGGACGACGCGGAAGAAGCGGCGAAACTGCTTCTCGAACGGCCTTCCTCCGAGAAGACCGATTCTCTTGCCTATCGCGCCGCGGCCGACATGCTGGCCGCCCGCGATTTCGCCAACGCGGTGCGGACCGCCGGCGCCCTGGAGGCGGACAACACCGCACCGGCCGGCATGCTCGAAAAAGCGCGGCTCGTGCAGGCGGAGGCCTACGTGAACCTGGGCGATCCGGGGCGCGCCCGGGAAAAGGCGGACCTGATCCTTCGATCCGGAAACACCGGCGCGGCGGACCCCAAGGTGCGGGACCGGGCGACGGACCTCTTCCTGCTCTCGTCGCTCAAGATCGTGGAGGCGCGGACGGACGCGAAGGACTGGGTGGGTGCCGCGAAGTTGCTCGAAGAGCTGGCCGGGCGCTTTCCGAAGGCGCCTGACGCTCCCCGTTACCTCCTTCGCGCCGTCCGATCGTACCGGGAAGGCGGAGACCGGGACGCGGTAGAGCGCGTCGGTTCGCTCTTTCTCCGGACCTATCCCCGCAGGGTGGAGTGCATCGAGATCGCCGGATTGATCGGGCGGTACCGGGAAGACCGGAACGAGACGGCAAAGGCCGGAGATCTGTACGCGGAAATCGCATCCCGGTTCCCGGAAAACGCCGCCGCGGGGCCGCTTCTGTTTCGCGCGGCGCAGTTGGCGCGGGACGCCGGCGACCGGAACCTCGCGCGCCGCCGGTTCGCCGCGTACCGGGAGCGCTATCCGACTCCGCGCTGGAGGAACGCGTACGCGACGCTCTCCGTGGGGCTCGCCGACTGGAAGGACGGCAAGGTCAGACCGGCGCTCCGTGCGATGGAGGCGGGCATTCGCGCGGTCGACGGCGGCGTCGAGGCGGACGCTCCGAAGGACTTGTTCGAAGTCGCCGGGAACGCGCAGATCGCGATCGGCGAATACTGGGCGGACCAGTTCCGGAAGCTGAAGCTGACGGCGCCGCTGGAGAAGAACCTCGCCATCAAGGACCGCTTCTTCCGGCGGTCGCTGGAGGCGTTCGAAAAGGCGGAACGGCGGGCCCCGCTCGAAGTGGCGCTTTCGGCGTCCGAGCGGTCCGGAGACCTGCTCGTCGAGTTCGGCAAGGCGGTTCTCGCCTCCCAGCGGCCCAAGGGAATGAGCAAGGAGGAACGCGCCCGGTACGAAGTCGCGCTGGCCGACCGCGCCCGGCCGTTCTTCGAGCGGTCCCTGGACTGGTATGTGGCGGCCATCGACCGTCTCGAGGCGGAGCGGGGACCCTCCGATCTGGCGATTCCCATCCGGAAGAAGCTGGAAGAGGTGCAGCGGCTGCTCGCGGAAGGCGCGCCCGCGGAGGGGGGAAAATGAAGAGGAGACGGGGCGCCTGGCGGATCGTGATCTGGGTGACCGCGGCCGTCCTCGGCGCCGGTTTCCTTCCGCCTCTCGCACGATCTCAGGGAGCGCCGGGGGGATCTTCGCCCTTGACCATGGAAGAACTCGAGGTTCGCGGGATCCGGACCAAGCCCGGCCGGCTTTTCTTCTCCGCGGCGAATCCGGCGCCTGCGCCCGCCGAACCCCGGATGGACCTGTTTCGGGACGATCTCGACAAACCGATCCTTCCCTGGGAGATTCCGCAAACCCCGCCTTCCGGGAAACAGCCTCCGCGGCAGGGAATCCAATGAACAGGCCGGAAGCCGGAAGCGGCGGGGTCGCCGTCCGGTCCGGGCGTACGGATCGTGACTCCGGGAAGACGTCCTTGCGGCGACGGGTGCGAGGAGGCGCATGAACGGGTTCGCCGGCATCGGGGAGCTGGAGCGATGGCAGGATCGCGCCGTCCTGTGGACGGCGGCGCTTTCCCTGCTCCTGCACGCGGCGGTCCTCATCCTCGGTTCGGCGCTCTCCGCCTATTTCCCCCCCAAGGCGCCCCCTCCCGTGGTGGAGGTCGAACTGACCGAGCCTCCGCTCTCGACACTTCCCGAGGAGAAGGCGCCCCCTCCGGCGCCGCCCGTGCCCGCGCAGAAGACCGTTCCCGCCAAAAAGACGGTTCCCGTTCCCGCGAAAAAGGCGAAACGGCCCTCGGCACAGAAGTGGCTGCGGAAGCTCGATGCGGCGCTGCCGGTGGTCCCCGACGCACCGGTCAGGCGGGGGCTTGGGAAGACCGGCGGCCTGCCGGTTCGCCGGTGGGTGAACGACGCCGCGCCCCGCCCGGGGGATTTCGCACCCGCGGTCGCGCCGGAAAACGCCGCGCTGCGCCGCCAGATCGCGAATCTGGAAGGCAAGCTTCGCCGCTCCGGCACGCCGGCGATTGGAACGGGGAAGGAAATCGACGCTTCGGTGCTGTTCGGAGGCGTCGGATCGTCGAGCGGGGCGCCGATCCCGGAATGGATCCGCGAGATGATCCGGAATACGGTCCGCGGCTATCTGCCGGAGCTCGAGCAGACGTATTCCGCGGCCTTCCGGCGACATCCGGGACTCGCGGGCAGACTCGTCGTCCGCTTTCGCATCGACCCCTCGGGCAGGCTGGTCGACGCGCAATCGGTTCGGGCCTCTTTCCGGGATGCGGACTTCGTCGCCCGGGTTCTCGCCAAGATGCGGGGATGGACGTTCCGACCGACGGGCGGGCGAACGGTCGACGTCGTGTACCCGTTCGTCTTTGTGGCGCCTTCCTGATCCGGAAACATCCGTCCGGGCATCTGTTTGCGGTCGTGACCGTCGAAAGGGCCTCCTCCCGGGCACGTTGCGGAACACGGAATGCGGGAAAGTGATATATGTAGCTCCATGAGCGGGGATCGATCGAGTCGTCCACTCCCTGTCGACAGCCGGGTGCGGCATCTCATCCCCACGGTCGCGCAATCGCTTTTCCTGATCGTATTCCTTTTCCTTTCCTTCCAATCGAGAACGATCCTCCTGAACGACGCGGACACCGGCTATCACATCCGGGCGGGAGAATACATCCTGAGGACGTTCTCCGTGCCCCACCACGATATCTTCTCCTTCCTTTCCCCGCCTCCGAAGTGGACCGCCCACGAATGGCTTTCGGAAGTGATCATGGCGCTGCTCCACCGGGCATTCGGTCTCACGGGCGTCGTGCTGTTTTTCATCTTCCTGATTTCCCTCACCTATGCCTGGCTCTTCCGCATGGTGCGCGCCCGCCGGGGGAACATCCTGGTCGACGTGGCGATCCTCACCATCGTCATCGTGGCTTCCGCCCTCCATTGGCTGGCAAGGCCCCATATCTTCTCCGCGCTGATCCTGGTCGGATGGTATCGGATCCTGTCGGATTTCCAGAGAGATTCCCGGAACTCCCTCTTTCTGCTTCCTCCCATCATGCTCCTTTGGGTCAATCTCCACGGCGGCTTCATCACGGGATTTCTTCTCCTGGCGATCTACTTCGCCGGGAACGGAATCAACGGGTGGGTCTGCGTCCGGAACGGCGAGAGGAGACCGTTCCGGAGGAAGACCCGGTATTTCGGGTACGCCATCGCCGCCTGTCTCCTCGTCGCGCTGATCAATCCGTACGGCTATCACATTCTGGGCTTCCCGTTCCGGCTGGTTTCGAACCGCTATCTCATGGACAACGTGAACGAGTTCCTGTCGCCCAATTTTCATAAGGTCATGCCGTTCAAGTACCTGCTCTTTCTGCTGATCGCCGTTCTCGCCGTTTCGAGGACCCGGCTCGATGTCATCGAGATCTTCCTCCTCCTGGTCTTTCTGGACATGGCCTTGTACTCCGTCCGGTACGTTCCGCTCTTCTGTATCGTCATGGCGCCGATCCTCTCCGGGCAGGCGGGTCTCGTGCTGTCCCGGCAGGACGGGCCGCGTTTTGCGGCGTTCCGGAACCGCTCGGAAAACCTTGCCGGGATCGATTCGTCGGCAAAGGGATATCCGTGGATTGCCGCGGCCCTGGTCGTCGTGATCGCGCTCGCCGCGGCGGGCCGGCTCGAATTCCGTTTCGACCGGAAGACGAAACCGGTGGCGGCCGTGGATTTTCTCAGGAAAGAGCACGTGAACGGCCATATGTTCAACAACGACGAGTTCGGAGATTATCTGATCTACGCGGCGTATCCCCGATACCGGGTCTTCATCGACGGACGTTCGGATATGTACGGCGACGAGAAGATCAAGGAATATCTCAAGGTCACCACGCTCGGCTCCGGGTGGGAAGACGTGCTGAAGAAATACGATATCGGATGGGTCTTCTTCGGCGCATCGTCCGCCCTTTCGCGGTTCCTGTACCAAAAGGACGGATGGCGGTTGATCTACGCCGACAAGGTTGCCGACATCTTCGTCAGGGAGAAGCCGGAGTACGAGGATCTCCTGAAGAAGTACCCGAATGTAAGGCCCGTGGCGCAGGACAAGGAGAAACCGGACGACTGACCGGGTGTTTGCGGACCGGCGACCCGCCGCCCGGCCTCACGATGCGGATGCGATGCGGAAAACGGCCATCATCGTTCCCTGTTACAACGAAGCGCGGCGATTCCGGGAGGAGTCCTTCGTCCTGGCGACGCAACGCAGCGGGGAGCTGCATTTCGTCTTCGTCGACGACGGGAGCACGGACGATACGCGGGAACGCCTCGCGGCGCTGTGCGGGGCCTATCCGGCGCAAATGCGACTCGTCGCGTTGGGAAGGAACCGGGGCAAAGCGGAGGCGGTCCGGAGGGGGTTCCTGCAGGCGTTCACCTCCGATTACCGGAATATCGGGTATTGGGATGCGGACCTGTCCGCTCCCCTCGATGCCGTCGCGAAGTTCTGCGAGCTTCTCGAGTCTCCGGGCGTGCGCCTGGTGATGGGATCCCGGGTCAAGCTGCTGGGGCGAAGGATCCACAGAAGGGCGCTCCGGCATTATCCGGGCAGAATCTACGCCACGTTCGCCAGCCTGGTGATCGGCTTGCCGGTATACGACACCCAGTGCGGCGCAAAGATCTTCGAGAACAATGAAGAGCTGAGGATCGTCTTCGGGACGCCGTTCCTCGCGAACTGGGCGTTCGACGTGGAGATCCTGGCGCGATTCCTGATGCTCGAACGGTACGGGGGAAAGGCGCGCGTTGCGGCCTCCGCGGTCGAGTACCCGCTCGAAGAGTGGATCGACGTGAAGGGCTCGAAGGTCAGGCCCGCCGATTTTCTGATCGCGGCACTCGAGCTGTGCAGGATCGGCTTGTTCCTCCACGCTCCGGGGGCCGAGGGTCGTCTCGACCGACTCAAAGGCTCGGGCGGGTCCCCGGGTAGACCGGCAAGATGAAGGAACGAACGTCCGCCATCTCCGTGTTGCTGGAGGCCCTTCTCGACAGGGGACTCGGCGCCGGGGGATTTTCGAATCGGCCGGGGGGGAATTCCGGGTCGACGCCACGGCATGGGGGGCCATGGCGCTCCTCGCGGCGGAGGCGTTCCGCACACCGGGGGCTTCGGACGTCGTGGTCGCCGAAGGTCCCGGCCATTCGCGGGACTCCCTCCTCGTGCTGGAAGAAAGCGGAGTGGGCGACGTGCTCGCAGCGGACTGCGTCCGCTCCATGGACCTCAATCACGAGCAGGGGTACCGGGTGGACAGCCTGGGGCGAATGGCGCGGATGGCCGCGCTGGCGTTGCCCGGATCCGTCCGCATGAGAAACCCTAACCGATCGGCGATCTCTCATTGGCCATTCCTGTGGTACCTGGCGCTTCTTTTCGCTCATGTCGCCCTGATCTGGCGGCTCTCGTATTTTCCCACGCAGGATGGGCCGAGTCATTTGTACAACCTCGTCGTACTCCGGGACCTGATCCATGGAGGGCTGGAATGGGGAAGGTATTTCGACTACCGGCTGCGCCTCGTGCCGAACATGGGATTCGGCCTCTTGGCCTATCCGCTGCTTCATCTTTTCGCCGTCCTGACGGTCGAAAAGATCGTCCTGTCGATCTACGTGCTCTTGATGGGCGCAAGCGTTCCGGTCATGCTGCGTGCGTTCGGCAGGCCGGCATTCCCTTTTTCTTTCTTCGTATTTCCGGTGATATTCAATACGTCGGTGTTCATGGGTTTCTACAGCTACGTCCTGGCGGTGCCCGTCTTTCTGTTCGGGCTGGCCGCGGCCTGGAGCATACGCGACCGTTCTCCATGGTTGCGGGCCCTTCTCCTCAATGCGACGGGGTTCGTGCTGTTTTGCTTCCATATGATTCCGTTCGTGTTTTTCCTGACGGCGGCGATTCTCCTGGAGGCCGTGTCATCGGACGGATGGAAACACGGGACCAAAAAGGTCCTTGCCGCGCTGGTCATGATCGGTCCCTGCATCCTGCTTGCGCTCTTCTATTTGCGGGGAGATACGAAGGCGATCCATATCGACTTTTCCTATCTGTGGTCCCTGGCAAGGATTCGATATCTTCTGCTGGACCTTCTTCTGTTTTCCGCCGTGACGTTTTTGAAATCGCAACTGGTGCCGGCCGGGGTGGTGGTCG
>CAYWOT010000044.1:0-12643 GCA_964459975.1 uncultured bacterium | reverse complement strand
GCCGAAGTGGCGGAACTGGCAGACGCGCTAGATTCAGGGTCTAGTGTGGGCAACCACGTGGGGGTTCAAATCCCCCCTTCGGCACCAGGAAAACCGAGGGGCTGCAGGTGCCGCCTGCAGCCCTCTTTTTTGTCCTCTCGAGCCCCGTGCCGAACCGCTAGTCGTGGTACGTCTCGAAGATCTCGCGGAACCGCCCGTCGTGGCACCGGAAGATCTCGAGAATCGTCGGGTCGATGTGTTCGGGCCGGGAGCGGGAGTCGCCGCACGTGACGATCGAGAGGACGGCCTCGTGGGACAGGGGCATCTTGTAAGGCCGCCGGCTCCGCAAGGCGTCGTACAGATCGATCAGATACATGATCCGGCCTTCGATCGGGATGTCCTCTCCCTTCATCTCGTGCGGATACCCCGTCCCGTCCCATCGCTCGTGATGGTAGAGCGCAAACCGCTCGGCGGAGTTCAGGTAGGGGCTGTCCGAACCGCGCAGAATCCGCCCCCCGATGGTCGTGTGCGTCTTCATGATCTCGAATTCTTGAGGAGTCAGGCTCCCGGGCTTCATGAGGATCGAGTCGGGAATCCCGACCTTTCCGATATCGTGCATGGGACTGGCGAAGTACATGACGTCCGCCTCGTCCTTGGGAATTCCCAACTCCGCGCAGATCAGGGCCGTGTAATGACTGACCCGCTTCGCGTGCGCGCGGGCGTCGTCGTCCTTGTACTCGGCGACGAGCGTCAGCCTCCGCACGGCCTCGAGCAGTCCCTCGCGGAGCTGTTTCGTGTCGTCGGTCATCGTATGGACAAACTTGTTCATCCGCTTCCCCCTCCCCGGTACTCTCTTTTCGTATCGGAAAAGAAGGCGGATTTCTTTCCCCCGATTCTCGGATATTCCGGCGGGAGCGCCCCCGAGGCGCCGCCGCCCCGCCGGCCGGCGGCTACGCCTTGCGTCACGGATTCCCCTGGGTCGCGACGGAGGGCAGGCGCATCGAGACGATGCATCCGCCCGTGTCGCGATTCGCGGCGACGAGATCCCCTCCGAGCCCGGCCAACACGTGGCGCGCAACCGGCAGCCCCATCCCCGAATTCACGACCGCGGACTTCGTGCTGAACCCTTCCTCGAAGATCCGCGGCATGACCGCCCCGGCGATTCCGGGCCCTTCGTCGGAGACGGAGAGGTGCAGGACGCCGTCGCGCACGGCGGCGGCAAGCGCAAGCGTTCCCCCCTTTCCCGCCATCGCCTCGGCGCCGTTGAGGAGGACCGCAAGTAGGGCGAGCCCGAAATCCCTTCCGTCGCCGCGCACCCAGCACGCCGGCGCCGCCGCCGGAAGGCCGAGGACCACATTGCCGCGCTCCAGGTCGTACCGGGCGAAAACCAGAATTTCGGCGAGGATGCTCGATACGAGGAACGGTTCGGTGAGCGGCGCGTGGGGCCGCACGTAGTGCGAGAACTGCTTGATGAGGGCGGCGATCCGCTCTCCGGCGGACAGGATCTTGCCCGCTCCGTCGAGCGCCTTTTTCTCCACGGCGCCCGTGACCTGGATGAGCTCCGCGAATCCGAGTACCACGCTCAAGTGATTGTCCACTTCGTGGGACACGCCCATCACCATCCGCCCGAACAGGGCGAGCCGGAACTGCTCGACCGTCTTCCTATCCATCCTGGGCTCCTCCCGGCGGCGCGACCGCGGCAACCTCCGCTCTCGTCACGCGGTTCTTCCCCGTCTGCTTGGCGGCGTACATCGCGCGATCCGCCGCCCGGATCACCTGCTCCGCGTCGCCCCCGTGCTCGGGGTAGGAAGCCACGCCGACGCTGACCGTCACTCCTGCCTCCCCACCGCCCGCCGCGACGTCCCGGCGGCCCTGCCCGGCCTCCCACGCCGTCCCCGCCGTTTCGACCGCGACCCGGATGCGGTCCGCGGCGATCGTCCCCTGGCGGGACGCCGTTTCCGGAAGGATGACGGTGAACTCCTCCCCTCCGTACCGGCACGCGATATCCACCTCGTACGACGGCTTGTCGTCGCTTCTCCGGATATTCGTTCTCAGGACCTTCGCGATGATCCGGAGCAGCGCGTCTCCCTCGAGATGGCCGTGCGCATCGTTGAAGCTCTTGAAGTCGTCCACGTCCAGCAGAAGCAGGGAGAGCGTGCGCCCGTACCGGCGGGCGCGCTGGATCTCCGAATTCAGCCGGTAGAAGAAGTACCGCCGGCTGTACAGGCCCGTCAGCTCGTCCCGGATCACGAGCTCCCTGAGCAGCGCCTCCCGCCGCCGGACGGCGTCCATGAGGAATGCGGCGACGAACGCCACGCCGAAATCGACGATGGAGATCCAGGCCCACTTGATGATCGCATAGGAGTAGTTGTGCTGGAGCGCGTTGTTTTCGAAGGGCATCGCCACCGGAGAAACGATGCCGTAGAACTCGAACGTGTACAAACCTCCGAGCGCGATCGTCCCCGCGAGAGCGATCGCGTACGTGTCCGACTTCCGGTCCATGATCAGCGCCGCCTCCAGCGTGAGAACCAGGTACATCGCCCAGAACCAGGAAACCGTCCCGCCGCTGAAGTGGACGAGCACCGTCACGACCACGAGATCGAACAAAAGCTGCATCTGGTTCAGGGCGCGGATCCGCGCGAACCGGCGGTAGATGCACTGGAAACAGGCGTTGTAGGTGCCGACGACCAGCACGGCGGCGAAGGGAACGACCAGATGGACGAGCCGGAGCGACTCCACGTCGGCGCTCTTGTGCTGGAACAGGACGTGGACGACCAGGCCGTAAAGGGAAAGAAGCGCCAGGAGGACCCAGCGGGCCCGAATGATCTGCCCCACCCTCTCCCGGTTCTGTTTGAGGAACTCGAGCTCTTCGGTGGTGGGGACGCGCCCGGCGGCGAGGGTCATCGTTCCCTCCTGCGTTCCGGATCCAACAAGCCCGGGGCGATTCCTTCGCGGCGGATTCTCCGACTTCCGGGGAGACCCTACCACGATTCGCACGCGGCGAGGAAGGGAGAATGCACCCAGCCGGACAGCGCTTAGAAGACCGCCCCGATCGTGAAATGCCATTCCGACGGCGATTCCCCCTGCCGGCGGTCCAGCTTCCATCCGTAGTCCAGGCTGATCGGTCCGACCGGCGTCACGTACCGCAGCCCAAGACCCGCGCTCTCCCGGAGATCGAATCCGTTCGCCGGGTCTCCCTGGAACCAGACGCTTCCCGTGTCCAGGAAAACGGCGGCGATGAACCCGTACTGGAGCGGAATCCGGAACTCCGCGTTCCCGTTGACCATGTAGTCCCCGCCGGTCGGAGCCCCGTCGGGGCCGTGCGGCCCCAGCGACTCCTCCTTGAAGCCGCGCACCGTCGTCCGGCCTCCGAGAAAGAAGCGCTTTTGAATCGGAACCTCCGGCGTATCGCCCAGCGGACGGACCAGTCCCGCACGCCCGGATGCCACGAACGTGAAACGCCGGAACACGGGGATGTACCAGCTCGACTGGCCCGACAACTTGACGTAGTCGACCTCCGATCCGAAAGCAGACGAGGCGAACTCCAGCGATCCCGAGTTGAAGGACCCCCGCGTCGGATTGAAGGGATCATCCCGGAAATCGAGCACGAACAGTCCTCGGACGGCCGAGATCGTGGCGCTTCCGTGGTCCTCCGGGGAGAGAACCGCCCCGGGGGTCACGTCGAAGACGTCGTCCCGCGACAATTCATGCTGCAGGGAGACGGACGAACGGTTGAAAACGGTCCTGGTGATGCTGGCGATGATGCTCGTCTTGCGAAGGTTGAAGCTCTCGCGTTCCGCCTCCTGATAGGAAGCCGTCGCCCCTCCCTCCCATTTCCAGCGACTGCCGAAGATCCACGGCTCGCGCAGATCGGCCAGGTACAGCTGCTCCTTCTGGCTGGCGTCGACCCGCACGGTGAACCGCCTCCCTTTTCCGTTCAGGTTCCTGTGCGTCGCCCCGACGAAGCCCCGGACGCCCGTGTCGGTGCCGTACCCCGCCCCGAATTCCACCTCGAAGAACGACGTCTCCTCCACCTCGACGACGAGGTCGAGGACTCCGTCCGGCGCCCTCTCGACCCGACGCAGGCGGACCGACCGGTAGAGCCCCGTCGCGTAGACCGCGCGTTGAAACGCCAGCAGGTCCCGTTCCCCGATCGGAGCGCCGGGGGGCACGGCCATTTCCCGGTGGACCACCGCCGAGTCGGTGAGCACGTTTCCCCGGACGACGACGTTTCCAAGGCGGTACCGGGGTCCCTCCCGAATCCCGAACGCCACCACGGCCGTGTTGTCGCCGGCATCCGGTTCGAAACGGGACTCCACCAGGGCGTCGAGGTATCCGGCGTCGCGGTACAGCGCCGTGATCGCCTCCTGGTCGCGGTCCAACCCCGCATAGTCGACCGGCCGCCCCTCACGGTTTCCGATCTTCGCCAGGAGCTCCTTCCGCAGGAAATGGTCGTTGCCCCGGAAACCGATCGTACGGAGCCGGAACCGCGGCCCCTCGTGAAGGTGGATGGTCTCGGTCATTCCTCCGTCCCCGTCCCAGGAGGTGTCGACGGACGCGATTCGGGCCCGGGCAAACCCCTCCTTCTGGTAGAGTCCGATCAGGGCGGCGAGGTCGGCGTTCCACGCCGATTTGTCGAACTTTCCGGAGCCGGTCACATAGTGAAACGGCCCCCGCTCGGTCGAGAGCATCTGTTTCCGTAGCTGCTTGGCCGGGATGCTCGTGTTTCCGGCGAAGCGGACGGCCTTGAGGAATCCCGGTTCTCCCGCCCGGACCGCGATGCGAAGGATCCGGCCTCCTCCCGTTCCCGTCTCCGCGGTGACGTCAACGGCCGCCCGGAAATGATCCCGCTGCCGGTAGAACGAGAGCAGCCGTTCCCGCATGTCATGGACGAGTCCCTCCTCGCTCGCCTCGGCGTCCCCCGAGTAGAGCCGCGACGCCTTGGCAAGCGTCGCGACGGAGTACCGGGCCGCACCCCTCCAGTCGACGGCGTATCTCGGACCTTCCTCCACCCGGACCGTCAGGCACAAGCGGTCCCCGTCCGGGCACGGGTCGGCGGCGCCGGACACGTGCACCGTCAGGAATCCGTCCCGTTTGTAGCGTTCGCGGAGCCTGATCCGACCCCGTTCCCAGGCCCCGTAATCGAAGACCGTGCCGGCGGAAACGCCGAGGATCCGTTCGATCCGCTCCTTCGGAAGACGTTCCGTCCCCTCGAGGCGCAGCTTCCCGACGACAGCCGGGTTTCCTTCCGCCACGGTGATCCGAACGATTCCCGCGCCGGTGTCGAGGCTGCAGGACGCCGACGCCGACGCCTTCGCGGCCAGGTATCCCCGGCGGTGAAGGAGGGCGAGAACGGACTTCTCCGCGCCCGAGAGCACCTCTTCGTCGACGGGAATGCCGCGCCGGATGCGGGACGCCGCCACGATCTGCGCCGACGGCACGGTCTTCTGCCCGGACACCGCGATCTCGCCGACCACGGGCAGCGGCTCGAGGTAGAAGAGGACCCGCGCCTTCCCGTCTTCGCGCTGCACGTACACGGCAAGCTTTCGGAACGGACTCTTCCGTTGCAGGCGCCGCATCGACTCCTGGACGGCCTCCTGCGTCAACGGATCTCCCGCGTGCAGGGTCACGAGTCCGGCCAGCTCTTCGTAGGAAATCACGTACGGAGAGGCCACGCGGAACGAGACCGAAGCGACCCGGGGAGGCGGGGCGGCCGGTTCGGAAAACGACCGCGCGGGGAGAGCGAACCCGAAAAGCGTCAGCACCGCCACGGCGAGGAAGCGCGCCCTGCGCCCCTCAGTCCCGGCCACGAAAGATGTCCCGGAATTGACGGTATCGATAACGGAACTTCAGGTCCGCCCCCAGGTCTCCCTCCCGGGTCCTGGTTGAACCCTGCCAGGCTCCCTGGAGGTACATGTTCTCGAAGACCTTCCACTCGGCGACCGCGCTGCTCTCCGTCGTCGTCCCCACGTTCGTCGAGAGGGAAACCGAGAAGCGGTCCCCGAAGGTCTTTCCGACGATGAAGCGAGGCTCCAGCGATTTGTCCGTGGAGGAGAAGGACGGCTCGACAGCGAACTTGTCCAGGCCGATCACGTCCCGGATTCCCTGCTCCATTCGCCCCGTGTACGGACCGAGAGCGATCGCCGCGGCTTCGGCTGCCGAAACCGATCCTCCGGCGCCCGCCAGGTTTTGCGACCGCACGCCCAGCGACAGCAGGCTGACGATGTCGTTCTTGCTGAGCGGCGGATCCGACGCCAGCTCGACCTCGTACTTCTCCAGCGTCCCCGTCACCCCGACGGTCACCGTTACGTCTCCCTTCCTGGTCTCCGCCCGGAAATCGAGCCTGGGATTGTTGCGCCGCGGATCCTGGAACTCCAGGCCCCCGCGCGTCAATTCGTACCGGTTGCCCCGGTAGTCGACATGTCCCTTGGTGACCTCGAAGGAACCCAGGACGATGACCCGGCTGGTGTCCCCCGCCACCTGGAACTCCCCCTCGGCGTCCGCTTCCGCGATGTTGTTCCGGACATGAATCGTGTCGTCGGCCACCACGTCAAGGTCGAGCCACATGCGGAAGCCCGAGTCCTTCCTCCGGGCCGTCACGTCCGCGAGGCGTTTGCGGAAGTCCAGAAGGGCCTGTTCCGGCCGGACCGGTTTCGTGTAACGCGCCGACTGGATCTCGACGTCGCCGTCGACGAGAAGGTCGTCGACCGGCCCCAGCAGGTCGACGTGCCCCTGGAGCACGGGCCGCAGGTCCTCGGGATAGGGATATCGCATGTCGAAGAAGTCGACCGAAAAGAACATCTTCTGTCCGTTGTCGAACCGCAGGGGGAGCTCCCCCCTGCCGTCGATGTATCCCGCGCCGCTCCGGCCCTCGAAATGGTCGAAGACGATCTTCTCGCGGCTGATGACGGCGTCCGCCTTCATCTCCTCGAAAAGCTGCGCATACCCGCGAAACGAAAAGGTCCCGTGTTCGAGTCGGCCCGTCCCGACGATGGACGGATCGTCCCACGGACCCTTGACGCGAAGCGAGATCCGAACCGTTCCGTCCAGACGGTCGAAGACATCCGTCGCCAGCCGCACGGCGGCGGCCGGCGCGCGTCCTTCAAGCCGGATATCCAGGTTCCCGTCCCACGACATGCCGCCCGACACCGCCAGGGGATTTCCCGCGGTTGCAAGCGTCCCCGCCCCCCAGCGGATCCCCTCCGGCGACAGCCGGATCAGAATCCCTTCCCCGGTCAGGTCCATCGCGCCGTTGCGATACGCGAGGTGGTCCACCCGGAGAGAGCCCCGGGACCCGGCGGGCGCGGCGAGCGATCCGGCCACCTCCAGCCGCCCCGCCACCCGGAAGCGGGCCTTTTCGTTCGCCGCGGCGTCCACCTCCGCTGCGCCGGCGGACCGTGCCGCCGCAGCCCCTTCCGGTGACCTCCCGAGCGTGAACGGGCCCTCCACGCGGAATTCGAACGGATTCCGGAGAGAAAGGGAAAACGCAAGGCGGGAATCGGGCAGGCGCGTGGAGATCTCTCCGGCGAGAACGTCTCCGGTCTTCTTTCCCTCGCCGAGCACCGAATGAAACGAAAGTCCCGAAAACAAAGGCGACTCCGCAGAGACCGAGAGGCGCAGCGCCTCGAAGTCCTCCGGGCGTAGCGCCCCGCCGGCCAGAACATCCGCCGCCGCGAGCTCGCCCTGGAGCCGGGCGTCCCAGGTGCCCCCGGCGACCTCGTCGCCGCGCCCGGCCGCCGCGAGCAGCATTTTCGTCGGAATGCCGTCGGCCGAGACCGTGAAGGAGACCGGCCACCCGGGTTCCCTGCGGACGTCCGCCGCCACGCGCACCCCCGGGCGGGCCGAGGCAACGGAAAACCGGCCGACGGACGGACCGAGGGACCCTTCCGCCGAAATCTCCTCGAACGTCGCGGTTCCGGCCGTGACCGTCCGGCCGGAAGCGGAGAACCGCTTGATTTCCCACCCGGCGGGGCCCGTTCGGGCGTCCACCGCCAGGGAGACTCGTCCGCCCAACCGGCCCCCGTACTTGGGATCCGCCAGAGAAACCGCCGCTCCCAGGTCGATCCCATCCGCCGTCGCGACGAGCTCGGTCTTGGCTCCGTCGCCCTTTCCGCGGAGAACGAACTCCCCGTCTCCGAGTTTTCCGCCCGCGCGGAACCCGAACCGCCATCCCTCGAGCGTCTTCCCCGCCGAACCGGAAACGGACAGTTCCCGCACGCCGATCTCCCCGCGGCGGACGGTCCCGGACATCGTCCCCGAAACGGCGTAGCGGTCGGCGCCCGCCGAGATCCGCAGATCCGCGGTCCCGGCCCCCGAGATCCCCGCCACGTACGCGTCGAACCGCGCAGGATCGCTCCCCAGGGCGGAGACCAGGGCCGCCCCCCACCGTTGCGCCAGGGAAAAATCGATCTGCCGCGCACTTACGGTCGCCTCGAGGAGGGGCATGGCGGACGACCAGGGGCCGGTAACCGTTCCCACGGCGGTAACCTTCGCGGCCGCGGCCGGAACATCCGCGGCGAAGTGGACGACGTCCCGCGGGTTGCCGTCGAGCTTGACGGAGAGCGCCACGGCCGGGAACCGCCCGGACGAAAGGCCCTCGGCCCTCGCCTCGGCGGTCACGTGGGGAGCCTCCGCATTGCCGGCGATCGTCCACACGCCGGAGACGGTTCTCCACGACAACGGGGCGGAGATGCCGTAGTCCGCGGCCCGGCCCGCGGGAAGCGAGACGCTCCCGGCGAACGAGACCGTCCGATCGCGCAAGCGAACCGTTCCGGCGCCCGCCGCCCAGGCGCCGCCCAGAGCGACCCGAACTCCCTGCACCCGCAGCGTCTGCCCCGGAACGAACTCGCAGTCCGCACGGACCGACAGGGGAACGGCCGCGCGACCCGGTGCCCCTTCCGCCGCCGTTCGCTCGAAGCCGTCCGGGTTCGTCCAGGAAACGGTTCCCCGCACGCTCCGCCGCTCCCCGGAAACGGACAGCGTAAGAGTCCCGCGTCCGGTCGGGCGCCAGCCCCCCCCCCACCGTTTCCAAGGCGCTTTCCCGAACGACGCGTCGGAGAGGGAGAGGGCCCCCTCCCCTTTTTGCTCGCGGAAGTCGTAGCGGGCCGACCCGTTGAGCGTCCCGCCCCACAGGTCTCCGCGGATCGAGGTCAGGCGGACCGTATGGCCCGAAACGGCGACGGAGATGTCCACGTCGACGGGCGTTTCCGCGGGGCCCACGACATTCCGCGCCGAGACGGTTGCCGTTCCCCGCGGGCCGCCGACGGGCCCCTCCACCCGCCCCGAAAAGGATACCGTTCCCCGGGACGCCACGCGGCGAAGCCACGCCCCTCCCGGCGCGCCGGTCTCGGCCCAGCGCGTGATATCCGTCCGTCCCGAGCCTCGCAGGTCGATCGTCCCGCGGCCGCCGTCCCACAGCCCGGACAGCGTGACCGCCGCGGACGGGCCCGACGCGCGCAACTTGCGGATCCGGACGGAATCGCCCTTCACCAGGGCCTCGACGTCCGCCTCGTCGAACGGAATCGTTCCGTGGGCCACACCGCCGCTTCGCCCCGCCAGCCGTGCGACCGATCGCCGCACCCGCGCCGTGACGATGGTCCCGAGGAGCCGGGCGGAGCGGACCCGGATCTCCGGCACCTCCGCGTCCCACCGTGCAAGCGGCCCCAACCTCCCGCCGTGAACCTCGCCATCGAGAAGCAGGATCTCGGGGAAGGACCGCCCCTCCCCGTTTCCGGTCCCTGCGGCACGGATCCTTTCCCACAACGGACGGCCGGCTTCTCCCGCGCGAACGACGAATTTCCACACGCGCACGCGGGACACCGGGGACAAGCCCGTCAGGATCCGTCGGGGCGAGAGGGACAGGTCGACGCGTTCCGCGCGGGCGAGCGAAACGCCCGATTCGCGGTCCCGCACATCCAGGTCTTCCAGGGAGACGCGCAGATGAAGGGGATGAAACCGGACATTCCGAAACGCGACCCGGAGCCCCAGGGTGTTCGCCTCTTCGCGGATCGTATCCTCGGCCTTGGCCAGAAGCCCGGGGATCTCGCGGAGAAGCCGCCGAGTGCCGAAGGCAAGGAGTACGACGAGGAGGATCCCCAGGCTCAACCACCACGCCCATCGCCTCGCCATAACGACCAATTATAAAGAAATCCCCGGAAAAACGAAGGGCCCCTCCTCGGTGGAGGGGCCCTTCGGGCTCGCAAGGAGCTCCGGTAGCAGAATGGAGCGGGCGACCGGATTCGAACCGGCGACGTCAAGCTTGGGAAGCTTGCATTCTACCCCTGAATTACGCCCGCGATCTCGTTTGTCTTTACCACAGAACGACGGCGGAGCGCAACGTCTGCGGGGAGGCACGGATGCCGGAGCCGACGGCCGCCGCCGCAGGAAAAGCCTGGTGGAAAATCCGGGCTAGGGCGCCGACTTGCCGACCCGCTCCCGCAGGTCCCGGTAGTCCGGCGACGTTTCGTACAGGGAAAGGAAGATCTCCTGCGCCTCATCCTGCTTCCCGCTCCGGGAGAGCAGCACCGCCTTCTGGTAACGGACGTCCCGCGCCTCGTCAGCGCCGATGACCTTCGACGCAAGCACCTCGTCGAGCGTCCCGATGGCGCCGTCCCAGTCTCCTTTTTCCGCAAGGGTTTCGGAAAGGAGGATGGACGCGCCCAGGAACAGCGACTCCGTCGACCGCGAAAGGCGAAACTCCTCGGCGGCCTCCTCGAGCAGCCCCATCTCCTTGTACGCGATCCCGAGGTTGTAGCGCGCCTCGGGGTCCGACTCCCCGATCTCCTCCTTCACCTTCGCCTGCAGCTTTTCCACGGCAGTCTGCAGGATCCTCTCGTCCTCGCCCTCTTGCGGCTCGCCGGAGGGTTCCTCGTCCTCCTCCGCCGCCGCGGCGGCGGCGGGCGGAGCAGGCGTCTCCGGCTCCGCGAGCTTCCGGAGCGCCTCTTCGAAGGACGCCGCTCCCGCGATCATCCCGGCACGTCCTTCGGCCAGCGCGGCGAGCACGCGCTCCGCATCGTCCCCCCGTACCTCGTTCCCCGCTTTCCGCGCAGCGTCCGCCGCGCTGCGAAGGAACGGCGCGCCGTCCTCGGGCTTTCCGGCGGCGATCCAGAGGAACCCGCACGGTTCGAGCAGCTCGGGGTTGTCGCCCGACAGGGAGGCCAGAATGTTCATCCGTGTGGCCAGTTCCTTCTCCATCCCGGTCCGCACAACCAGGGGAATCGCCTTCTCGATCTCGCCGACGGCCTCGAACAGCTTCCTCTGATACAGGAAGACGTCGGCGACGAGAAGCAGGGGAAGCGGACTCTCCGGCAGGCTCTCCGAGACCTGCCGGTAGAACTCGAGCCGCTGGTCGTCCGTGCTGAAGCGGATGTCTCCGGAGGCGACGTTCTGCAGCTCCTTTACGGCGTCCGCCGTGTGCCCCCGCTGGGCGAGAAGCCGGATGATCCAGCGCCGGAACTCCACGTTCGACGGGTCGCTTTTGAGCATCTGCCGAAGAACGGCGATTGCCTTGGTCGTAAACCCGCTCTTTTCGTACAGGATCGCCGCTCGCGCCAGCTGGTCGTTTCCCTCCACGATCTCTCCCTGCCGCAGAAGGAAGAGGCCCAGCTTCTGGCGCGCCTGGGGATCCTGGGGACTCTCCTGGACCTTCCGGGAAAGCGAAGCGCGATCCTCGGTCCCAGGCGACGTGAACATCTTGCGGAAGGAATCGAACAAGCCCAATGCGGTCGTCTCTCCTTCAAGCACGCTCGCCGTGTCCGGCGACGGTCTTTCGCTCCATTATGCTCTTTTTTCCACGAACTTCGTCCACAAACGCCCTTCGGCGAAGTCGGAATCGGTCATCAGCTTCCTGTGGAAGTCGATGGTCGTCTTCACCCCGTCGATCCGGATCTCGTCGAGAGCCCGCCGCATCCGCATGATCGCCTCGCTCCGGTCGTCGGCGTGAACCACCAGTTTGCCGAGGAGGGAGTCGTACGTCGACGGAACCGTGTAGCCGGGATAGATGAACGTATCGACGCGCACCCCGGGTCCGCCGGGGAAGGTGCACGACTGGATCCGTCCCGGCGACGGCGTGAAGGTCTCGGGGTCTTCCGCGTTGATCCGGCATTCGATGCTGTGCCCCCGCAACGGAACCCCTTTCGAGTCGATCCGCAGCTTCTTTCCGTCGGCGATCCGGATCTGTTCGCGCACGATGTCCACGCCCGTAATCATCTCCGTGACGGGGTGCTCCACCTGGATCCTCGTGTTCATCTCCAGGAAATAGAATTCCGCTTCGGAGATGTAGAGGAACTCGACCGTCCCCACGTTGTTGTAGCGGGCTGCCGTCGCCGCGTCGATCGCGGCCTTGTGGATCCGGTTCCGGACTCGCGCGGGGATGAACGGAGCGGGGGCTTCCTCCAGCAGCTTCTGGTGGCGCCGCTGGACGGAGCAGTCCCGATCTCCGAGGTGCACGACCGTGCCGAACCGGTCGGCCATCACCTGGACTTCGACGTGGCGGGCGTGCTCGAAGTACTTTTCGATGTAGACGTCGGGAACCCCGAAGGACGAGAGCGCCTCCGACTGTGCGGTGAGGAAGGCGTTGATGAAGGATGCGGGCGAATGGACGATCTTCATCCCTCTGCCGCCGCCCCCCGCCACTCGGCAATGGCCGCCATCTCCTTCGCCGACA
>CAYWOT010000043.1:952-12785 GCA_964459975.1 uncultured bacterium | reverse complement strand
TCCGTGCCTCCGCTTCGTCAGACACGCCCCCGCCCAAGGGGGGTGCGCAGCTCGTTATAGGGCGGCGAACTCCGGCCGCGCTTCCCGTCACCTGTGGCCGCCGGGGACCTGTCAGGCGCAGCGGGGGGTTCCCCGCAGCGGCCTGTGGAGCGAGGAAGAGAGTATCCCCGCAGAGCGGGGATTCCGTTCGTCGAGCGGAACCGGCAGTGAGCGGGCACCGGTCGCCAGGGGGACGTTCCCGAAGAGGCCGTGCACCGAGAGGGGCGATGTGCCCCGTCCGGCGAGGCGCCCGGCCGAGGCGTACCCTCGGCGGTACGGCGAGGGCGGGCAACGAAGCCGGTGGGGATGCAGCGGCACTCGAATGCCGGGATCTGAAGGAATGGCCCCCTGGATACCGGTAGATCGCAAACGTAGCTGCGGGGACACCCCCCGCGAGCCTTAGGGTCCCCGGCGAAAGAAGGGGGGGCAAGGCGGCGCATCGTCAGCTCTCGGCTGCGAGGACGGCGGCGCGGAACGCTTCGAACTCGGGCGGGTCCGGCACGGTGAAGGTGAGCGGCTCGCCCGTGACGGGGTGCACGAACCCCAGGCGGAAGGCGTGCAGCAGGAAGCGGCCGACCGTCACCGTGGGCGCCTCCTTGCCGCGCCCTAGGACGATCTTCCGCGGCCTGCCGTAGATGTCGTCCCCGACGATCGGGCACGAAAGGTGGGCGCAGTGGAGCCGGACCTGGTGCGTCCGGCCCGTCTCCAGCACGAACTCGACGAGGGAGAACCGGCCGAACGACGCGAGGCACCGGTAGCGGGTGACCGCGACGCGCCTTCCCGCGCCGCCGGCGCGGGGCCCGGCCGGCTCGTCGGGAAAGACCGCCATCTTCTTGCGGTGCAGGGGGTGTCGGCCGACCCGCGTCCGGACCGTGCCCTCCGGCCGCGCGGGTCTGCCCCAGACGATCCCGCGGTAGCGCCGGTCGACCCGGTGGGCGGCCAGCTGCGCGGAGAGGCCCGCGTGGGAGGCGTCGTCCTTGGCGACCACGAGGATCCCGGACGTGTCGCGGTCCAGACGATGGACGATCCCCGGCCGCTCGACGCCGCCTATGGCCGACAGCGTGCCGGGCCGGGAGAGCAGGGCGTGGACGAGCGTGCCGGCGCGGTGGCCGGGCGCCGGGTGGACGACCATCCCCGCGGGCTTCTCGAGCACCAGCACGTGCGGGTCCTCGAACAGCACCGTCAGGGGACGTTCCTCGGGAACGAGCCGCAGGGGACGGGGAGGAGGCAGGACGACCGCGATTTCCTCGTTGCCTTTCAGCTTCGCCGAAGGACGGGCCGGCGCGCGGGACAGGGTCACGAACCCCTCGGCGATCAGGTGCTGGATGCGGGAACGCGACAGGTCGGGCATGACCTCGGCCAGGAAACGGTCCAGCCGCTCCCCTCCCTTCTCCGGCGGAACCGTGAACCGGCGCAACGTCGGCCAGCGGCCGTCGCTACCAGGCCTTGGAGGGGACGCGGCCCCAGGGCTTGACCAGAAGGTCGACCAGAGCCCGGTTGTAGAAGTTCGTGTTCTGCGCCACGTCGGGGTCGATGCGGCTCAGATAATAGGTCCGCCCCTCCTCGATCTCGTTCTTGAGCAGTTCGAAGAGATTGTCCCTGGAGATCCCCTCCTCCACCTTCTTCGCGTTGTACAGCGCAATGTCCGATACGACCGCCCGGGCGATCCGGCGCGCCACGTCGGGATCCTTCACCACCCCCATCGGTCCCTCCTATCCGCGTACGCGTGCATTCGGTTCCGCTTCCCCGCCCCCTAGCGGTGGCGGAACGCCAGGTACATCCGTCCTCCGCCCCGCTCGATCAGGACGGAAACCATTTTGCGGCGCGGAAGCCGCGCCAGCATTCTGCGGTACGACTCGGGGCCGGTCACGCGCTTTCGGTTGATCTGCAGGAGGATGTCCCCCTCGCGGATCCCGCCGTCGCCGGCCGGGCCCGACGGGTCGACGAACCGGACCACGACCCCGCCGTCGATCCCCAGGGCCTCGGCCGCTCCCTTCGGGAGGGACTTGACCGACAGGCCCCAGGCGTCCACCGGGGACCGGCGCGCGGCGGCACGCGGCGGCGGACCTTTTCGCTCGGCGAGCTTCACGGTCACGCTCCGGCGCTTTCCGCTCCGGAGGATCTCGAGAACCACGTCTTTCCCCGGAGTCAGTCCCGCCACCATCTTCTGGAACTCCTTGACGCCGACCACGCGCTCCCCGCCGCACGAGATCACGATATCGCCGCGGCGCAAACCTCCCGCGGCCGCCGGGCTTCCGGAAACGACGCGGTTCACCAGCACCCCTTTTTCGCCCTTGACGCCGAACGACTCGGCCAGGTCGGGGGACAGGGGCTGGATGCCGACGCCCAGCCAGCCGCGGCGAACCGTGCCGGTCCTCGCCAGCTCGCGTTCGATCGCCAGGACCGTGTTGATCGGGATCGCGAACCCGATGCCCTGGCCGCCGCTCACCATCGCCGTGTTGATCCCCACCACTTCCCCGCGGGTATTGAGGAGCGGGCCTCCCGAATTGCCCGGATTGATCGACGCGTCGGTCTGGATCAGATCGCCGGTGGGATCGACCCCCAGATCGGTCCGCCCGGTGGCGCTGATGACGCCGAGGGTCACGGTGCTCTCGAGGCCGAACGGGTTGCCCACGGCGATCGCCCATTCCCCGACCTTGATCCGCGTGGAATCCCCGAGGACCGCCACGGGCAGTTTCCTCGCCGCCTTGATCCGCAGGAGCGCGATGTCGGTCCTCGGGTCCGCCCCGATGACCTTCCCCCGGTACTCGGTGCGGTCCGACAGCCGCACGACGATCTCGTCGGCGTCGCGGACCACGTGCTCGTTCGTCACGATGAGCCCGTCTTCCCCGACGATCACGCCGGACCCGAGGGAGCTCTCGGGATACCCCCCGTTCTCGTCCAGCAGGTCGGCCAGGTAATCCTGCATGTTGCCGACGTCTTCCGCGCCCCGGTCCCCTTCGTGCGGGAAGCGCGTGAGCGTGCGGATGTTCACCACGGCGGGCACCGCCCGCTCGACCGCGCCGACGAACCCCTGCTGCATGACAGCCACGTCCGGCGCGTTCGAAGACCTCCCGCTCCCGCATCCGCCGACGACCGCGAGGGCCAGCATCCCCGCCGCAAGCGCGGCGCCGCGTCCCGCGCTCATCGCTTCGCCCCTCCGGCGGCGGCCGAGCGGGACCCTTCGCTCGCCGCGTCCCGGCGCTCGGGAACCTTCGCTTCCCGCGCGTACTGCACGTCCTTTTCGATCTGCCGCACCAGCTCCTGCACGCTCTTGAACTTCTTCTCGTCCCGGATCCGGTCCCGGAACCGGACCCCGATCGTCTCGCCGTACAGGTCTCCCCGGAAGTCCATCACGTGGACTTCCAGCCCCAGCGGATTCCCCCCGAACGTCGGGTTGAACCCCACGCTCGCCACCGCCCGACGGACGCTCCCCCCGATCTCCGCGTCCACGACGTAGACGCCGGGAAGCGGAACCAGCTCCTGGGAAAACCGGACGTTCGCGGTCGGGAACCCCAGCTTGCGTCCCCGTCCCGCCCCCGTCTCCACCGGGCCCGACATCCGGTAGGGGCGGCACAGGAGCTCCTCCGCCTCCCGGACCCGGCCCGCCAGGAGCAGGTCCCGGATTCGGGTGGAGCTTACGATCATTCCGCCCCGGAGCAGCGGGGGCACGACGTCCACCTCGAAACCGAGCCGCTCTCCCGCGGCGGCGAGCATCGCCGGCGTCCCGGCCCGCTCCCGCCCGAAGGTGAAGTCGTACCCCACCGTGATCCACGCGGCCTTGAGCCTCCGGACGAGGATCTCCCGGGCGAATTCCTCCGGCGACAGCCTTCCGATCCCGCCGTCGAAGGAGTCGACCACCAGGACGTCGATGCCCGTCCCGGCGATCAGAGGGGCCTTTTCCTCGAGCGTCGTGATCTCATAGAGGCGGGCCTCGGGGTGGAAGAACCGCACCGGATGGGGAGAGAAGGTCAGGGCCACCGCCTTCGTCTCCGCGTCCCGGGCTCTCGAGACCGTTCTCCGCAGCAGCTCCCGGTGGCCGAGATGCACACCGTCGAAATTGCCCACCGTAAGCGACACCCTCGATGCGGAGCGGAATACGGAGGAACCGCGCACCACGATCATCTTCGCGTACGACCCTTTCGCACTGCCACCCGCGTCCTCCTTCGCCCTCCGGACCTGCGGCCCCAACGTTATGATACTATACCTGGATTCCGCCGTTTCTCCCGTTTTGTCACGCGAGGGCTTGCGTTCGCCCCGTCCCCGACCGCCGCGGACCATGACGGACGAAGAGCCGGCCGACGGCGACCGCGAAATCGTGGAAGGAACCGGAACCGACGCGATGAAGATCATCCACCGGTACGTGCTGGCCGAAATCTGGCGACCGTACGTCGTCGCGCTGTTCGCGTTCACGCTGGCCACCACGCTCAACCGCTTCGCGCGGCTCTCCGACCTCGTCATCGCACGGGGCGTCCCCGCCGCGCTCGTCGGAAAGCTGCTCTTTTCCCTCCTCCCCCTCTTCCTCGAAATCACGCTTCCCGCGGCGCTCCTGCTGGCCGTGCTGCTCGCCCTGGGCCGGCTCGGAGCGGATTCCGAGACGACGGCGCTGTCCAGCGCCGGCGTCGGGATGCGCGGGCTGCTTCCGCCCGTGCTCCTGCTCGCGACGGCGACCTTTCTGGCCAGCCTCGTCATCGCATGGTCCGGGCTGCCTTGGGGGCAGAGGATGCTGGCGGACACCGTCGCGCGCATCGTTTCGGTGCGCGCCGGCGCGGGGGTCGAGGAACACGCCTTCCGGGAAGTGGCTCCGGACGTCCTGCTCTTTCCCGACCGGGTATCGGCCGGCGGCGACGAGATGTCCGGGGTCCTGCTCGTCCAGCGCCTGGAAGGCAAGGAGCCGCTGCTCGTCTTCGCGAAGAAGGGGAAGTTCGTCCCGGAGGAGAAGACGCGGCGCGCACGCCTCATCCTGTCGGACGGCACGATCCACAACGACGACCGGGCGGAGCACGCGTACCGGATCGCCTCGTTCCGGGAGATGGAGTTTCGCGTCGGCCGGGGGCGCGCCGCGGGCGGCGACCACAACGGGGCGAGGGACCTGACGCTGCCGCAGCTGGCGCGGAGGATGTCCGCGGGAGGAGGCGCCGGTCGCGCGGCGAGCTACCGCTACCATTTCCACCGGCGCCTGTCGCTCGCGGTGTCCTGCCTGGCGTTCGGCCTGCTCGCGATCCCGCTGGGCCATGCCCAGCGCATGCGGGGCAAGTCCCCCGCGATCGCCCTCACCTTGATCATCATTCTCCTGTATTACATCTTCATCGCCGCGGCGGGGGTGTTCGAATCGACCTCGCCCGTGCTCATGGCGGTGCTCATGTGGTTCCCCAACGCCGCGGGCTTCGCCGCGGCCTGTTGGCTGCTCTGGCGGTCGGAACACCGCCTGATCCTCCTTCCGAGCCCGTTCGGGCCGCGTTCCGGCGGGAAATGACGATCATCAGCCGCTATCTGATCCGGGAATTCGCGAAAGTCGCCGTGGCGACCACGGCGGGATTCATGCTTCTCTTCGAGATCATCGACTTCGCCGAGCGGGCCGACGACTTTCTCAAGTACGGGGCGTCCGCGGGCGACGTGCTCCGGTACTACGTCTACAGCGCGCCCGGCACCTTCGTCCTGATCTCGCCGGTCGCGGTACTCCTCGCCGTCCTGATCACGGTCTCCCTGCGCGCCCGGGCGAACGAGTTCACCGCCATCTTTTCCGGCGGAATCAGCATGATGCGGGCCTGCGCGCCGCTTCTGGCGGGCTGCGCCCTGATCTCCGTCCTTTCCCTCGCCGCGTCCGAGTTCCTCGTTCCCCGGGCGGACCGCGATGCGCGGGCGATCGCGCGGGTCCGGGTGCAGCCCGGACGGGTGAACGCCCAGTTTTCCCTGAACCGGTACTGGATCCGGGGCAAGAACGGGATCCTCTCCGCCCAGGTGGTTCGTCCCGCCGAGCGCACGCTGCTCGGGTTCGAGTACCTGGAGGTGGACAACACCTTCCGGCTCGTGCGGCGGATCGACGCCCGTTCCGCCACGTTCGCGGCGCCGGGGACGTGGGTGCTGCGCGACGGGACGGAGCGGCGGTTTCCCGCGGGGGGCGAGACCGAGGAGCACTTTCGGGAACTCCGGGTCCCCCTTCCCGAGACGATGCTCGCCTTCGTGGAGGGAGAGACGCCCCCCGAGGAGATGACCTACACCCGGCTGGCCGACTACATCCACGATTCCGTGGCGAAGGGGTACGACATGCGGCGGTACGAAGTGGACCTGTACGCCAAGCTCTCCTACCCGCTGCTCAACGTCATCGTCAGCCTGATCGCCATTCCGCTCGCCCTCCGCTCGCCCCGGTCGGGCGCGGTCTGGAGGAGCATCGGGACGGGACTTCTGGTCGGATTCGTCTGCTGGATGCTCCTGTCGGCGTCCCTGTCCGTGGGGAGGAAGGGGCTGCTTCCGCCGCTTCTGGCGGCATGGCTTCCCGACCTACTGTTCGCCGGAGCGGGAGCGTACCTGTTCCGGAGGACCCACCCGTAGGGGATACAGAAAAAGCCGGAAGAATGACGGGGGCACGCGAAGCGCCCCCGCTCTCTTCAAGGAGGGGAAGACTCCTCTCTTCCGGCCATTACGTAAGATGCCGACCGGAGCGAGGAGGAAGCGGCCGCCGGCCCGATTCCTTCCGGCCGCTCCCCGCGTTCCTTACGTCCCCATTTCCCAGGACGCCAGGTACTTCTTCTGTTCCGGCGTGAGGCGGTCGATCCGCACGCCGACCGACGCGAGCTTGAGCCTGGCGATCGCGCGGTCGATCGCCTCGGGCACCGGATAGACCGCGCGGTCCAGCGTTTCGTGCCGGCCGATCAGGAACTCGACCCCCAGCGCCTGGTTCGCGAAGCTCATGTCCATGACGGTGGGCGGATGGCCTTCCGCGGCCGACAGATTGATGAGCCGCCCTTCCGCGAGCAGGTGGATCGCCCGCCCGTCGCGCATCCGGTACTCCTGGACGAACGGCCGGACGGTGCGCACCGAGCGCGCCATCCGCGCCAGCGCCGGAATGTCGATCTCCACGTTGAAGTGCCCGGAATTGCATACGATCGCGCCGTCCTTCATCCTGCGGAAATGCTCCTCCCGCAGCACGTGGATATCCCCCGTGAGGGTGCAGAAGATGTCCCCCAATCCGGCCGCCACGGACATCGGCACGACTTCGAAGCCGTCCATGACGGCCTCGAGCGCCGGGAGGGGCTCCACCTCGGTGACCAGGACGTGCGATCCCATCCCGCGGGCGCGCATCGCCAGTCCGCGGCCGCACCACCCGTAGCCCGCCACGACGAAGCAGCTGCCCGCGAGCAGACGGTTGGTGGCGCGGAGGATCCCGTCCAGGGTCGACTGCCCCGTGCCGTACCGGTTGTCGAAGAAGTGCTTGGTCTTCGCCTCGTTGACGGCCACGATCGGGTACTTGAGCACTCCGTTCGCCGCCATGGCGCGCAGCCGGATGACGCCGGTCGTCGTCTCCTCGGTGCCGCCCACGATCGTCTTCAGGTACTCCGTCCGCTTCGTGTGGACCGTCGACACGAGGTCGGCCCCGTCGTCCATCGTCACGTGGGGCGCGGCCGACAGCGCCTGGAGAATGTGGCCGTAATAGGTCCGACGGTTCTCCCCCTTGACGGCGTACACGGAGATGCCGTCGTCGGCCACCAGCGCCGCCGCCGCATCGTCCTGCGTGGAGAGAGGGTTCGACGCGCACAGCGCAACGGTCGCGCCCCCCGCGGCGAGCACCTGCATGAGCGCCGCCGTCTCGGTCGTGACGTGCAGGCAGGCGGCGATCCGCTTTCCTTTCAGCGGCTTCTGCTTCGCGAACCGCTCGCCGATGGAGCGGAGCACCGGCATCTCCTTCTTCGCCCACTCGATGCGGTTGCGCCCCTCCCTCGCGAGGCGGATATTCCGGACGTCGTATCGTTTCCCTCGGGCCATCGCTCCTCTCCCCTTTGTTTCTCGTCCGCCGGCCGTCAGGCGCCCATGGCCTTGCGCAGCGCCTTCGCCCGATCGGTCCTCTCCCACGTGAATTCCGGGATTTCGCGGCCGAAGTGGCCCAGCGCCGCGGTCTTCCGGTAGATCGGGCGGAGCAGGTCGAGCTCCTGGATGATCCGCGCGGGCCGCAGGTCGAACGTCGCGCGCACGGCCTGCTCGATCTTCTCGTGGGGCGCGGCGGCGGTGCCGAAGGTCTCCACCATCACGGACACCGGCTCCGCCACACCGATCGCGTAGGCCAGCTGAAGCTCGCATTTGTCGGCCAGGCCCGCCGCGACGATGTTCTTGGCCGCATACCGCGCCATGTACGCGGCGCTCCGATCGACCTTGGACGGATCCTTTCCGGAAAACGCGCCGCCGCCGTGGCGGCTGTACCCCCCGTACGTGTCGACGATGATCTTGCGCCCCGTCAGTCCCGTGTCGCCGTGGGGCCCTCCGACGACGAACCGTCCGGTCGGGTTGACGAACAGCTTCATCCTGCGCGCCATGAGCTCCGGCGGGATGGCCTTCCGGACGACCTCCTCGAGGATCCCTTCCGTGAGCGTGGTGCGCTTGACGTCCGGGGCGTGCTGCGCCGAACAGACGACGGCGGTCACTTCGCGCGGGACGCCGTCGACGTACCGCACCGTGACCTGGCTCTTCCCGTCGGGCCGCAGCCACGGCAACACCCGCCGCTCCCGCGCTTCGGTCAGCCGGCCGCAGATCCGGTGGGCGAACGCGATCGGCATCGGCATCCGCTCCGGCGTCTCGTTGCAGGCGAACCCGAACATCATTCCCTGGTCGCCGGCGCCCTGGCGCTCGGGCTCCTTCCGGTCGACCCCCCGCGCGATGTCGGGGGACTGCCGGTCCACCGCCAGCATGACCGCGCAGTTGTGCGCGTCGAACCCCTTCGAGTTTTCGGTATACCCGATCATGGCGATGGTCCGGCGCACGAGGGCCGGAATGTCGATCAGGGCGGTCGTGGTGATCTCGCCGGCGACCACCACCAGACCCGTCGTCACCATCGTCTCGCACGCCACTCTGCCCCGCGTGTCCTTTCGCAGGATTTCGTCGAGCACCGCGTCGGAAATCTGGTCCGCGACCTTGTCGGGATGTCCGCCGGTCACGGACTCCGACGTGAACAGATACTCGCTCATGGCGTGCGCTCCTTGGAAAGATGAAAAAAACGGACGAATTATACGTCAGAACCGCTCGTCCGGGAACAGTTCTTCCATCCTCTTGAGCAGGATGCCGCCGATCTCGGTCGCGGTCGCATAGGCCAGGAGCCGCTCCGCGAACTCCCGCGCCTCGAAGGCCGCCGACTTCCGGAGAATGCGCTTGACCCGCGGAATCGACGTCACATTCATGCTCAGCTCGTCGATCCCCAAGCCGAGCAGGACGTACGTGTAAAGGGGCTCACCTGCCATCTCCCCGCACATGGCCACGGGGATTCCCGCGTCGTGCCCTGCGTCGACGACCCGCCGGACCAGCCGCAGGAGCGCCGGATGGAGCGGCTCGTAGAGGTACGAGACGTGCTCGTTCACCCGGTCGATCGCGAGAAGGTACTGGATCAGGTCGTTCGTCCCGATGCTGAAGAAGGCCACCTCCCTCGCGAGCTGGTCGGCGACGATCGCCGCCGCCGGAATCTCCACCATGATTCCCACGCGCAGCTGCTTGTCGAAGGAGACGCGCCGCTTCTTGAGCTCCGACCGGGCCTCGTCGACCAGCGCCAGGGCGGCGCGCAGCTCCCCGGCGCCGGTGATCATGGGAAACAGCATCTGGATCTTCCCGTATGCGGACGCCCGCAGGATGGCCCGCAGCTGCTGCTTGAAGACGTCGGGCTCCCGGAGACAGAAGCGGATCGCCCGCAGCCCCATCGCCGGATTCATCTCCTCGGCGAGCTCGAGGTGCGACGCGAACTTGTCTCCGCCCAGATCGATCGTGCGGATCGTGACGGGGAGGCTGCCGAACTTCTCGGCCACGCGCCGGTACGTCTGGAAGTGCTCCTCTTCGGAAGGCAGATCCTTGCGGTTCAGGTACAGGAACTCCGTGCGGTAGAGGCCCACGCCGACCGCGCCGCTGCGGAGGGCCACCTCCGCCTCATCGGGAAACTCGATGTTCGCGAGGAGGTTGAGCACCTTGCCGTCCCGGGTGACGGCCGGCAGCCGCGCGGACTTCGCCAGGTCGCGGATCCGCACGCCGTAGGCCTTCTTCCTCTCCGCGTACTCGCGGACGGCCTCGGGCGTGGGGCGGAAGATCACCACCCCCTCCTCCCCGTCGATGATGACCTCCTCGTCTTCGACGAATTCCCTCGTGACGCGCTCGACCCCGACGACGGCGGGGATGCCCAGGGAGCGGGCGGCGATCGCCGTGTGCGAGGTCTTGCTCCCCACGTCGGTCGCGAATCCCAGGACGGGGCTGTTCAGGATCTGCGCCGTGTCGGCCGGCGACAGGTCGTGGGCGATCACGATCGCCGGCGCCTTGATGGAGGCGACCGATTCGACGGGCCGGCCGGCCAGGTTCTCAAGCACCCGATGCCCGATCTGGCGCAGGTCGTGGCTGCGCTCCCTCAGATACCGGTCCTCGATCCGGTGGAAGGTGTCGAGAAGGTTCTGCAGGACCTTGCTGAAGGCCCAGTCCGCCTTGAACTGGTGGTCCCGGATGAGGCCGACCGTCTCGTCGACCAGCATCGAATCCTCCAGAAGGGCGAGGTGGACCGAAAGGATCTGGTAGTGGTCCAAGGTGCGGTCCTTGACGGTGTCGCGGATGGCGCGGATCTGTTCCTTCGAGCGGGTCACCGCGCGCAGGAACGCCGCCTCCTCCTCCTCGGCCTTGTCTCTCGGCACCGTCGAGTGGACCGATCGGGGAAGCTCGCGGTTGACGAAGAACGCCTTGCCGACGGCGATCCCCGGCGAGGCGGGAATCCCGCGCAGGACCGTCATTCTGGAGGCGACGGGATCCGTCACGGCGACTATTCGTCCTCCTCGAACTTGTCCGCGATCAGCGCGCCGATGGCGTCCACCGCCTCGCGCGCGTCCGGCCCTTCGGCGCGCACGTCCAGAAGCGACCGGCAGGCGGCCGCGAGCATCAGCACGCCCATGATACTCTTCCCGTTCACCTCGACCCCCTCCCGGGCCAGCCGGATGTCCGAGGAAAACCGGTTGGCGAGCCGTACGAGCTTCGCGGCGGCCCGGGCGTGAAGCCCGAGCTTGTTCACGATCTCGAAGCGGCCCTCGGCCGTCGCAGGGTTTTCGTCCATGCCGTCCGATCCGTTTCCGGGCGCCGTCACTGCCACAGGATCAGCACCCCGATGAGAAGCAGCAGAAGGAGCACCTCGGAAGGCGACACCGCCTTCCGGAAAAGCGCCGCGAACACGTGGATCGTAAGCGCCGCGACCACGAAGAACCCCAGGGCGGGCCACCCCCCTCCCAGCAGGCTCGCCGCGCGGGCGCCGACCACGCCCGCGTACGCTCCGCCGAGGACGGCGGCGATCATCTTCCTCCCTTCCGTGCGGGCCGCGAACCCGGCGTCCTTGAGGAACCGGACCGCGCTCTCCTGCCCCCGCAGGCCGGCCGCGAACCCCCGCATCCGGATCGCGAGGTGCGACGTGTTGTAGAGCACCAGGAGCGCGGCGATCCCCAGGAGGGGATGCACGAGCGCCAGGATCGCGCCTGCGACGGAGGCCATCGGCTTCAGGGCCCCCCAGAAGTACGAGTCCCCGATGGCGCCCAGCGAGCCCATCAGGCCCACCTTGAACGTGCCCACCGCCCGCGGA
>CAYWOT010000043.1:0-942 GCA_964459975.1 uncultured bacterium | reverse complement strand
GATCCACCTCGGACGCGGCGACCCGCTCCTCGATCCCGATCGTCGCCCCCAGGATCACCGCCGCCATCGCCGGGTGGGTGTTGAAGAACTCGAGATGGCGCTTGACGGCCCGCGTAAGCTCCTCGGGCCGGTCGCGGTACCGGTCCCGGAGCGCCGGCATCATGCTGTAGGCGAACCCCACGTTCTGCATGCCCTCGTAGTTCCAGCATCCCTGCAGCAGGAACTGCCGCAGCCACACCCCTCTGCGCACGCGCGCCGAAAGACCGCCGGTCATCCCGCCCACCGAAGCCCGAGCGTCGCGGCGAAGACGCACGCCATCGCCAGGTAGAAGGCGGGGGCGGTGCGGTCCGTCCGGCTGCAGGAGAACACCGACGCCGCCCCGAGCAGGGGGAGCATCGGAAGAAGAGCGGCGAACTGGGCGTGGCCCTCCGGGCCCAGCCGGGTCACGAGAACCCGCCCCGCGACGACGCCCAAGCCCGAAAACAGCGCGGCAAGCCCGATCCCGAAGACGGCGAAGAGCGTGACCCCCGCCATCAGGCCGTGTTCCACCGCCAGGACGTCGCCCCCGTCCGTCCGCTCGATGGCCAGGTGCGCGATCCGGCCGTTGAGCCGGCGCGCGAACCGGTCCGCGAACTTCCCCAACTCGGCGCACGCCACCGACGCCAGGAGGATCAGGGCGAAACCGCCGGGATCCAGTCCGGCCGAGGTCGACGCCGTCGCGGCGGCCGCCCCGGCGAAGGCCGCGGCGCCCGTGTCGTCGGGCGGGATGGACGCGCCGACGGGCAGGCGGCTGATGTAGAGAAGCTCCAGCACCGCCCCCGCCCGGGCCCCCGCGGAAAAGTCTCCGAATACCGCCCCCATGACCGAGGCCACCACGAGGGGCCTGTGCAGCATCAGCTGGAAGGCGGCGGTCCGGTCGAGGTACGCGATCGCCCCAAGCGC
>CAYWOT010000042.1:0-12876 GCA_964459975.1 uncultured bacterium | reverse complement strand
AGAACAAGTGGGAGCTCGACGACCTAAAGACCAAGTCCCGGGCGGAGGAGGAATACAAGCTCCTGTTTTCCTTAAGCGACCGGATGAGCAAGGTCCAGGCGATCGTGGACCAGGTCGCCAACACCGACATCACCGTGCTGGTCACGGGCGAGAGCGGGACCGGGAAGGAGCTGGTGGCCAAGGCGCTGCACAAGTCTTCGGAACGCAGCGGCGAGCCGTTTATCAAGGTCAACTGCGCGGCGCTTCCGCGGGAACTGCTCGAGAGCGAGCTCTTCGGATTCGAGAAAGGGGCGTTCACGGGAGCCCATCGCCGGAAATACGGCCGGTTCGAGATGGCGCAAAACGGCACCATCTTCCTGGACGAAATCAGCGAGATGCACATGGACCTGCAGTCGAAGCTCCTCCATGTACTGCAGGAGAAACAGTTCTACCGGATCGGCGGGGAGCGCGAGGTGAAGGCGAACTGCCGGATCATCGCCGCGACGAACAAGAAGCTCGAAGACATGGTGGAGGAGGGGCGCTTCCGGCGCGACCTCTTCTACCGGATCAACGTCGTCAACATCGTGGTCCCCCCTCTTCGCGAGCGGAAGGAGGACATCCCTCTGCTCGCCGACTATTTCCTGGGTCGCTATGCGGAAATGTACAACCGCGACAGCGTGAAGATCTCGCCCCGCCTAATGGAGATGTTCCTGGACTATGCGTGGCCAGGGAACATCCGCGAACTGGAGAACAACATCAAGCGGTTCATCATTCTGGGAAACGAGGCGCAGCTGATCTCGGAGTTCGCGCGGAAAAGGCAGGAGGGGGCCGTCGCCGCGGTGCCCGTCGTGCGGGAGGAAAGGGTGGCGGTCGGGAGCCCGCAGCCTGCGGTTCCGCTGCTGATGCCGGCGCCCCGGGGAAACGGCGAGGACGACTTCGTCGTTCCGGACAAGGGCACCTTGAAGGAAGTGGCCAAGATCGCGCAACGCAAGGCGGAGCGCGAACTGATCGGGAAGGTTCTGGAGCAGACTCGGTGGAACCGGCGGAAGGCCGCTCAGATCCTGGACATCAGCTACAAGGCGCTGCTGTACAAGATCAAGGAGTGCGGACTGAACCAGGAGTAGCGAAAAGCGGGTCGTTCGTGTCGAAGCTCCGAGTGCGAAAAAGCGAGATCGGTCGGGTGCAACGGTGAAAACCGGATGGGCGGTAGCCTGCGCGGTGCCGGTCTTCGGGGTTCTCATCGCGCTGGGCGGCGGATGCGCCGGCGCGAAATCCCAGGTGAAGGAGTTCTCGCGGATGGAGGTAGGGTCCGGCCCCGGCGAAGTGCTGGGGCAGCTGCTTGAGATGCAGAAGAAGCCGGAAGGCCAACGGACCGTCTCGCAGCCTCCGTTGGGTGCGCGCGAGGAGGAAACGGGCATGCCGTCCTACAACGCTTCGGAGTTTTCGGCGGGCAGGCTGTCGATGTCGCGTGCGACGGGCGCCTTGCACGACGTCCAGCCGGTCGTGCCTCCGCTCGGCAACTCGCCTCCGCTCGTGCAGACGGGGCCGCCGTCTTCCGCAGGATCGCATGCGGCCGGGGCGGACATCTCCCGGCGGGGGGAACGGGCGCTTTCCGGGACCGGAACCGCGGGCGAAGGCGTGGCCGGCCGGGGAGAGGCGGCAAGCGAGCTCCGGGATTCGCTCGCCCGCATGTCCCATCCGGCTTCTCCCGTTCCCGTCGCGCGTCGGGAGGTCCGCGCTTCCGGTTCCGCTCCGAGCGGGGCGGGTTCCGGAGCCGTGATCTATCGGGCGCCGACGAGGCCGGCGGCGCCGCCCGCCGGGTCGCCGAAGCCCGGAGCGACCGCCTCGCGGGAAACGCCCGGTTCCCCGATGGAGATGTCGTTGCCCGGGGGGCGCGGTCAGGCTTCGGGGCGCCCCGGTTCGGGAAATCTGCGGCGTCCGCGCGCGGCGAGGGGCAAGGAGGACTACTCCGGGGGGCCCAATTACCGGATCGGGCCGGAAGATGTCCTGCATGTGGACGTCTGGGGCAACACGGAACTGACGGGTGATTTCACCGTTCGCCCGGATGGGAAGATCTCGATGCCGCTGATCCAGGACGTCCAGGCGCAAGGGACGACCTCCCTGCAGTTGGCCGCCGTGATCCAGGGGAAACTTCGCGCCTACATCAAGGATCCCAATGTTTCGGTGATCGTGAAAGAGGTCGACGCGCCGAAATTCTCCGTTCTCGGATACGTGACGAAACCAGGAACGTACCCGCTCCGGGGAGATTTGAGCGTCCTTCAGGCGCTGTCGCAGGCTGGAGGCTTCACGCCGTTTGCATCTCCTCGGAAAATAAAGCTTATACGCAAAATCCAGGGGAAGCAGGAGAGCCGGCGCGTCAACTATTACGATCTGATCGCCGGAGGCGGGGGAGAAAACTACCTGCTGAAACCGGGCGATACCATCGTGGTGCCGTGATGATGCGCTTTCGCGATGTGACTCGCGGATTTTGCATCGCTCTCGTGATGGTGCTGGTCGGCGGTTGCTCGGCACCCGGAGGCGCGGCGAAGCCGTCGCTCGAGGCGGGGGCCGGACCTGTGGCCGCGGCGGCCCCGACCGCATACCGCATCGGTCCCGAGGATGTACTCCACATATCCGTGTGGCAGAATCTGGAAATGACCCAGGACGTGGTCGTCCGCCCGGACGGGAAGATCTCCCTGCCGCTGATCCAGGACATCCGTGCGGAAGGGCGGACCGCCGCGGAGCTTGCTCACGTGATCCAGGAGAAGCTGCTGCCGTACGTGAAGGATCCCGACGTGACCGTGATCGTGAAGGAGGTCAACGCGCCCAAGATTTTCGTTACGGGATACGTGGCCAAGCCGGGAACGTATCCGTTGCGCGGGGACATGTCGATCCTCCAGGCGCTGGCCACGGCCGGCGGGCTGACGCCGTTCGCCTCTCCAAAAAAAATCCGCCTGATCCGCAACAAGGGCGGCAAACAGGAGATTCGAGTGGTCAATTATTACGATCTGATCGATTCCGGCAAAGGGAATTATCTGCTGCGGTCCGGCGACACGCTGGTGGTGCCCTGATGGCGCGCGGGGGGTGGAAAGGGAGGTTGTCCTTCGCCGTCGCTGCGGTGGCCCTGTGCGCCCTCGCGTTCCCGGCCGGAGCGGCGAACCTCCGGGTGATCCCGTCGGTCGCGCTCGAGGGGTCGTGGGACTCCAACGTGTTCAATACGCGCACGAACGAGACCTCGGACTACATCCTGCGGGCGCGGCCCGGACTCGGGCTCTTCGTGGGCGCGTACCAGACGATCATCCATATCGAGGGCGGCGTCCAAGGGGAGTGGTACCTGGACCACTCCGAGCTGGACAGCGCAACGGCCACGAAAGACGTAAGCTTGAGCTCCGACAATCCGCTCCAGCTCACCCCCAGGCTTTCCCTTTTGCCGTTCGCCAGTTTCGTCGAGACCGAGGACGCGGTCCGACGAAACGAGTTGACGCAGCTCGCCACGCCCGATCTTCCGCCCAGCTCGACCATCGTCACAGCGAGGGTCAAAGAGAGGCAGTATCGGGGGTACGCGCGCCTCGGGTACATCCTCACCCCGAGGGTGAATCTTTTCGTCGCAGGGGGGATTACCCAGAGCAGCTTTGTCGGCAACACTGCGGGCACAGGTCTGGAGAATTTGAGGCGCCTGACCGGAGAGGCGTCCGCCCTTTACCGTCTCACGCCCCGATTTTCCTCCGGACTCTTCTACAGCGGCGGTTTCAACACCTTCGAGAGAAATCCGGATTCCACCACGCACACGGGGGGGCTGGTGGCCACATATCGGCTGACGGAATTGTACACGCTGACCGTGCGGGGCGGTGTGACCTACCTTACGGAGGCGGCCGGCGGGTCCGTAGTCGGCAACGAGCATTTGTACCCGTTCGGAAGCGCGGATCTCGTCTACACTCGGCAATATTTCCGGGCGAACGTCCGCGGCTCCTATGAGATCTTGGGCGGCAGTTTCGGGAGAACGACCAAGAGAGGGACCGTTGCTCTGGCGATGAAGAACCAATTCACGGAGCGGTGGTCGTGGAACCTTTCGGGGTCGTTTCAGAACAACACCTCCCTGGACAACCCCACGACGATCGATGTCGACACGGTGCAGGGCGTCGGCGGAGTGGCATACCAGGCTTTCGAGTGGGCTTCCGTGCAACTGAGCGGAAATATCGTCCGCCAGCGGTCGAGCGGACTGGAACGAGACGATCTGGATCGAGAGTCGATCCTGCTCGGCCTGACCTTGAGCAGGGTCTACAAACCGTACTAGCTTCGTAGGCTGCGGAGGAGAAAGACGCGATGCCGCTTCGCCCGGACATGGATTTGCGCGATTATCTGAGGATCGTCTCCGTGAGAAAGTGGCTCATCGTCCTGACGTACCTCTGCGTCTTTTGCGCCGTCGGCGTCTATCTGCTCGTGGCCCCCAAACAATACCAGTCGTCGACGACGATCCTGATCGTCCCCCAGAGCACGCCGGAAAATTACGTGCGGTCCACCGTGACCGTTGGGAGCGAAAACCTTTCGGCCACCCTTCAGCAGGAGATCACGAGCCGGACCCGGTTGATGAAGGTCGTCGACGAACTGGGCCTCTTTCCGAAACTGCGGAAGGAAGCGCCGCAGGGAGAGGTGGTCAAGGCGATGATCAAGCGGATCGACATCGCGGTCGACCAGACTCCGCAGCAGTATCGCGGCAAGAACCCCGATGCCGAAACGTTCTCCCTTTCGTTCTATTATGGCGATCCGGAGCTTGCCATGCGCACCACGTCGCGGCTGGCGTCCCTGTTCATCGAGGAAAACTGGAAGCTGCGGGAGAAACAGGCGGTCGCCACGTCGAGCCTCATCGACACCCAGTTGCAGGACACGAAGAAGCGTCTGGAGACGCAGGAAGAGAAGGTCAAGGAGTACAAGCTTCGACACGCGGGCGAGCTTCCCGAGGAGCTGCAGGCCAATCTCGGCAGCCTGCAGCGGCTGCAGGAGCAGTACCGCGTGACGTTGGAAGGAATCCGGGCCGCGGAGCAGCGGAAGGTTACGCTCCAGGGTCAGCTCAGCGTCATCGAGAAGGGTTCGCAGGCGGTCGTCCACAAGGACGGGAAGGTGGAGGTCGATATCTCGGACCAGGCGACGCAGGCGCTGGTGCAGGAAATCAACCTGCGCCGCAGCCAGCTTGCCGCCTTGTCCGCGAAATACACCAACGAGTACCCCGACGTGGTTCGCGTGCGCGGCGAGCTCGAAGAACTCGAGAAACGCCTCGCGGCGCTTCCCGAGGCCTCCCACTCCGCCCACCGGGGCGGCCAGAGTGCGGGCACCTTCGTTCCGCTTGCCGGGAGGGACCTCGCGGAATTTCGCCAGGTCAAAGCCCAGATCGCCGCGACGGATTCGGAAATCGCCGGCTTGAAGCGGGAAGGCGAAGCGATCCGGAGAAGGGTAGCCGATCTCGAGGGGAAGGTCGATCAGGCGCCGCGTCGCGAGCAGGATCTCGTCGCGTTGTCGCGCGATTACGACAACCTGAAGAAGATGTACGACGATCTGCTGACCAAGAAAGCGAATGCGAAGATCTCGGAGGAGGCGGAAATGCGCCAGAGAGGGGATCGGTTCCAGATCCTCGACCCGGCCTATCTTCCGCAGGAGCCGTTCAAACCGAAAAAGCTGAAGCTGTTCCTTCTCGGCCTTCTGTTCGCTTCGGGACTCGGCTTCGGCGGGGCCATCGGACTCGAGTGGATGGACCCCACGTTGCGTGGCACCAGCGACTTCCGACACTTTTTCAATCTGAAAGTTCTCGCCAGTATTCCGGATCTCGGCGACGGGGCGCGCGCCAACCAAGGCGTACGTTGGGGAACCGTCCTGGGGTGGTTCCTGCTGCTCCTGGCCGGAGTCGCGGGCGTCGTGTGGCTCTACGGGGAGCAGATCCGAACGATGTTGAACATGTGACGGGACGGACCGATGCGGATTCCGATGTTTCTCAAGGATCGGGTGGAGATGAACGGGGAGGGGGCGTCTCCGGAGCGAACGCCGGAGGGCGCTCCGCTGTTCATCGAGCAATTCAAGGCGCTTCGGGCGAAAATCGACGATTATGTCGCCCGGGAGGGAATCCGGGCTCTCGCGTGCACGAGCGCCGTGGCCGACGAAGGAAAGACCGTCGCGTGCGTCAACCTTGCGTTGAACATCGCGGTATCCGGCCGGAAGAAGGTCCTCCTCGTAGATGCGGACATGAGGAAATCGGACATCGGCAGGGCGATGAGCCTCAAATCCATTCCCGGGCTTTCGGAGTTCCTTTCGGGATCGGCGAAGTTCACGGAGGTCGTTCGAAATTCCCAGATTCCCGGCCTCCACGTGATCCCGGCCGGGGCGGAACCTCCCTCCGCGTCCGACCTGCTCGACGGTACGGCGTTCCGGCAGTTCGTCAAGTCCGCCAAGGACCACTTCGATCTGGTTCTCCTCGATACTCCGCCGGTCCTGGCGGTCGCGGATGCGCTTGCGCTGCGGGAGCAGGTCGACCGCTTCATCGTGGTGTTTCGCGCCAAGTATACGCCGTTTCCAATGCTGAAACAGGTCGTCGCGGAACTCGGAGAAGAGAAGATTCTCGGCGTGGTGATCAACCGTGTCGCTCCGCTTTCAGACCAGTACTACCAGCGCTACTACGGACGGTACTACCGCAAATAGCCGCGTTCGAATTCCCTGTCCAAGTCGGTCCGATATTTCTGTTTTTTTCCTTTTAAGGACAAAAATTTCGCCATTAAGTGCTAACTTAAGACCCCATTCTTTGAGAATTTCCGCGAGCCAGCACCACCCTCCCAATAATCTTCTTTAAAATCATCATGTTATATATAATCTGCGAATTGGTATGGGAATTGAATAATTATCAGCCATCAACGGCGGAGGAACCGCAAGCAGGGCTGGAACAGGGCAAGACACTTCATCATCTCGGAGACGCGAACGATCCCATGGTTCAACGAATCGTCGACAATTTCATGAATTCCTTCCGACGCCGCTCCGGGCGGGATTCCGCAAACGGGATTCTTTCGCGGGAAGCGTTTTCTCGCATCCTGCAACGGGAACGGGAACGCACCGATCGCTCGGGACAGGGGTTTGCGCTGGTCGTGTTCGACTTCGGAGACGGGGTCGTACACGCGAACGTGGTGCAGAGCCTCATCGACCGGCTTTTGTTGCGGAGCGTCCGCATGACCGACGAGGTGGGATGGTTCCAGGAGAAATCGATCGGGGCGCTGCTTGCCTGCACCTCGGCGGATGGCGCGTGGAAGTTCGCCAACGATGTTCTGGACGGAATCGCCGCGAAGACGAAGGCGCCGAACTGCCAGGTGTACACGTACCCGGCAGACGCCGACGGGGGAGCGGGGCGCTCGGATCGTGAGCGAGAAGTGGTGGCCGCAGGCGCTTGCCGCGGGGACGTCCTGACGTCGGGGCGCGCCCGGGCGGCCGAGCTGGAGCCGCTCATGGGCGGGCCGATTCCCCTCGGAAAACGGGCCTTCGACGTTCTGGTGGCGCTCCTGGCGATCGTTCTCCTCTCGCCGGTCTTCCTCCTCATCGCCGTATTCATCAAGCTCGTGTCCCCGGGACCCGTGTTTTTCCGCCAGGAGCGAATCGGGTACCGGCGAAGACCGTTCACGCTCTGGAAATTCCGATCGATGCACGTCAACAACAGCGACGGCGTTCATGTCCGGCACATCACCGACGCGATCGAGCGGGATGCTCCGATCACGAAGCTCGACGACCTGACGGACAAGCGCATCATTCCGTTCGGCAACCTTCTGCGTCGGTCCTGCCTCGACGAGCTGCCGCAACTGTGGAACGTTCTCCGGGGCGAGATGAGCCTGATCGGCCCGAGACCCTGCCTGCAGTTCGAAGCGGAGAGGCTTCTCCCATGGCAAAGGCGGCGGTTCGACACGCTGCCGGGCATGAGCGGCCTCTGGCAGATCAGCGGCAAGAACCGGACGACCTTCAAGGAGATGACCCGCTTCGACATCCGCTATTCCCAGAAGTTGTCTCCCGGGCTCGATGCGAAGATCCTGTTCTGTACGGTCCCTTCGATTCTGGGAATGGTCTTCGAGGTCCCGCCCGGGCAAACGCGGGTGAAGGCCGCGCGGATCGACACGCTGCCTATCGACGTCTCCTTCTGACGACCTGCGCCGCGCCGGCTGGCGAACCCCGTTCGCCGCCGCGAGCCTTTCCCCTTCTTCCGCACATTTCGCGGACGACGAAACCATTCCACGGGACGGACGCCGCATGCCTCGGCCCCGCTTAAGCCCGCCAGAGAGGACAGATGCTTCAGGATAAAGACATCATCATCTTCGGATCGGACCGGTGGGAATACCCCGGATTGCAGCAGACCATCATGAAGGTGCTGTCCGCGCGGAACCGGGTCCTGTTCGTCAATCCTCTCGGGACGCGGAGGGTGGCCCTGAAGGCCTCGGAATTCGGGATCTACGTCAAACGGGCGATCGGAACCTTTCGCCGCTCCGCCGGCAACGGAACCGCGTGGACCAACGTCTTCCTATGCAATCCCCGAATGATCCCGCTCGTCTACAATCGGGCAATCATGTCGCTCAATCGATTCATCATGCGCGGCCAGTTCCGGCGGCTGCTCGCCCGGCTCGACTTCCGCGAGTACATTTTGTGGGCGGGAACTCCGACGGCCGCGTGCTTCCTGGACTTGTTCGATCCGACGCTGCTGATCTACAATCCGGTGGACCGGTACTCGGAGTTTTCCTTCGTGGACCGGGGGCGGATCGTCGGCTACGAGCGGGAGATCGCGTCCCGGGCGGATGCGGTCATCTGCACGGCGGACGCGATCCGGCGGGACCTGGAGCCCTACAACGACCACTGTTTCACCGTCACCCATGGCGTGGATGTCGGTCATTTCCGCTCCGCGCTGGAACGCTCCGATGTCCCCGCCGACCTCCGGGACATTCCGGGGCCGATCATCGGGTTTGTCGGCGGGATCGCCGAGTGGGTGGACCTCGACCTCCTCCACGAAATCGCCGAGCGCCATCCCCGTGCGAGCCTGGTCTTGATCGGCCGGACGCATTCGGACCTGAACGGATTGGAGCGGCTGAAGGAGCGGCCCAACGTCCATTTTCTCGGTTACAAGGAGTTCGGTATCCTGCCCCAGTACCTGAAGCACTTCTCGGTATGTCTGATCCCGTACGTCGTGAATGACCGGTTGGTCGCCGTGGATCCGATCAAGCTCCGGGAATACCTCGCGCTGGGGAAACCGGTGGTCAGCGTCGATCTGCCGGAGGTCCGGAAGCTGCAGGATCTTGTCTATCTCGCGGCAAACAGGACGGATTTCGTTGCGAAGGTCGGAGAAGCCCTGACGGAGGATCTTCCGTCCTTGGGCGAGGAGCGCGTCCGGGCCGCCTGGCAAAGCGATTGGGGGCGAAAGATCGAGGAGATATCGGAGATCGTCCATGACGCCCTTGGCCGGCGTTCGTCGGACGAAGCACGGGAGGGGCCGCCCGCGGTCCGCGGCCCGAACCGCGGGACCGTCCGGACGGCCGTGTAACGGCGAACGAAGAGGTGGGTCACGTGAACACAATGGAGATCCCCGGGGCCATGAACCGGAAGGCCCCGTTGCCACGGGTATGCGGAGACACCCCCTTGTTTCTCGGACGTCCGGTTGAATTCTTCTCCTCCCTGTTCCGGCTGGGGGGAACACGGCTTCCCCGGGCTCGACCTGTGCGGGGTCTATCCCAACCGGGATCCAGGCAACGTCTCGTCGCACCTGGTATCCCGGGCGATCATCCGGGCCCCGGCGGGGTGCGCCGGACGAACGTTCCGCCGGGCGGAAATCTCCCGATAAGGACGCTCCCATGATCTTTACGCTGTCCGCGGAACAGGCCGAGTTCAAGGACCACGCCATCAAGTTCGCCCGGAAAGAGTTGAACGACGGGGCGCGGGAAAGGGAGAAACGGGGCGAGTTCTCCCTGGAGAACTGGAGAAAATGCGCCGAATACGGGATCCACGGCCTGGCGCTCCCCGAGAAATACGGCGGGATCGGCCTGGACATCCTGTCGTGCGTCCTGACCATGGAAGGGCTGGGGTACGCGTGCGAGGACAGCGGGCTGTTGTTCGCCCTCAACAGCCATATCTGGACGTGCGAGATGCCGATCTTGAAGTTCGGCAGCGACGAGCAGAAGGACAAATATCTCCCGCGGCTCTGCGACGGCTCCTTCATCGGCGGGCACGCCATCACCGAGCCCGACTCCGGATCGGACGCCTTCACCATGCGCGCGAGAGCGCAGCGGAAGGACGGCTGCTACGTGCTGAACGGGACCAAGATCTTCATCTCGAACGCGCCGATCGCCGATATCCTTCTCGTGTTCGCCGTGACCGACAAGAGCAAGGGGTTCGGGGGGATCTCCGCCTTTCTCGTGGAAAAGGGGACCCCCGGCCTGACCGTCGGGAAACCGATCGACAAGCTGGGGTTGAAATCGTCGCCGATGAGCGAGGTGGTCCTGGAGGACTGCGAAATTCCGGCCGGGCAGCGCCTCGGCCCGGAAGGGGCGGGATCGGCCATTTTCAATTCCGAGATGGACTGGGAGCGGAGCTGTCTGTTCGCGACCCATCTCGGCGCGATGGAAAGCGTCCTGGAGGAGACGATCCGGTATGCCCGGGAACGGAAACAGTTCGGGCAGCCGATCGGGAAGTTCCAATCCGTGTCCCACAAGATCGCCGACATGAAGGTCCGCGTCGAGCTGTCCCGGCTCATGCTGTACAAGGTCGTCTCGATCAAGACGGAAGGCAAGAGAGCGAACCTGGAGTCCTCCATCGCCAAGCTGTTCATCAGCGAAAGCTACGTTCAGACGTGTCTGGATGCCATCCAGATCCACGGCGCGTACGGCTACACGACGGATTTCGACCTGGAGAGACACCTCAGGGACTCCATCGGGGGGAAGATCTATTCGGGTTCTTCGGAGATCCAGCGCAATATCATCGCGCGGTTTCTCGGGCTGTGAGACGGAACGGGCGGACGGGCGTCGATGAGCCGTAGGTTCCTGATCCACGGACTCCTGGAGGACGCCGCGGCGCGGAATCCGCACGGACAGGCGATTCTCTTCGGGGGCGAATCCCTGACCTACTCGGAACTGGAACGGCGGAGCCGCTCCTTCGCGTGCGCGCTCCGGGAGGCCGGGATCGGCCGCGGCGAGATGGTCGGAATCATGCTGCGGAAATCGCTGTCCTCCATCGTCGCTCTCTACGGCGTGCTGATGGCGGGGGGCGCCTACGTCCCGATGGACCCGCTTCTCCCCAGCACCCGCATCCAGTACATCATTCGGAACTGCCGGATCCGGCAGCTCGTCACCTCGGTCGAGTACGGAACCCGGCACCTGTCCGTTCTGGACGTCGAACGGGTCGTCCTCACGGAAGGCGAGCCCGCCGCGTGGCGATCCGGGGTCGAGACGAGCCGGTTCGCGGACTGGACCTCCGGGAGCGCAGGCGCCCGCCCCGAAGACTATCCCGATACCTATCCGGCGTACGTTCTGCACACGTCCGGGTCGACGGGGAATCCGAAGGGCGTCGTGATTTCGCACCTCAACTGCCTGACCTTCGTCAACGCCGCCGTGGAATATTTCGGCGTCTCGGAGGCGGACCGGCTGGCCTGTCACGCGCCGCTGCACTTCGATCTTTCCGTCTTCGACATCTTCGTTTCCGCCGCCGCCGGAGCGACGCTCGTCCTGGTCCCCGAGAGCGCTTCCCTGTTCCCGGTCAAGCTGGCCGAGTTCATTCAGGCCAACCGGATCACGGTCTGGAACTCGGTGTCGTCCGCGCTGTCGCTCCTGGCGGATCGGGGGTTCGCGGAGGAAGCCCGGGTTCCGGACATGAAGCTGGTCATCTTCTCGGGCGAGGTCCTGCCCACGAAATATCTCAGAAAGCTTACGGTCCACATGCCCGGCGCGCGGTTCTGCAACATCTACGGACAGACCGAGGCGAATTCCTCGACCGGCTATTTCGTCACGGAGATCCCCGACGATCCGAAATGGAAGACCCCTGTGGGAAAGGCCCTGCCGAACTTCGAGGTGTTTCTGATCGGAGAGGACGGAACGGAGATCCGCGGCCCCGGACGGGAAGGAGAGATCTTCGTCAACAGCAGCACGGTCTCCCAGGGATACCTCGGCATGCCGGAGCTCACGAGCGAACGGTTCGTCCCGGATCCCCGGTTTCCGTCGACCCGGCGGACCGTTTACCGGACCGGGGACGTCGGGAGCTTCGACGAGGACGGCAACCTGGTGTTTCTCTCGCGAAAGGACAGCATGGTCAAGGTGCGCGGCCATCGCGTGGAGCTGGGAGAGATCGAGAGGACCCTCGCGTCGCATGACAGCGTGGACCTCGCGGTGGTCACCCACGTGCCGGACGACACGACCACCAACCGAATCTTCGCGTTCGTCTCCTGGAGGAAGGGGGCGACGGGAGACATCCGGTTGCTCAAGGCGTTCTGCGAACGGCATCTGCCCCGGTACATGATCCCGGAAGGAATCTGGCCGGTCGAGAGATGGCCTTTGACGGCGAACGACAAGATCGACAGAAAGTCACTCCAGCATCAGGCGGCGGAGAAGATCGCGCGATGACGACGCACGGCGCATCCGTTGCCAATACGACCTGGGAAGCGAGACAGAGGATGGATCCTTCCAGCATCATTGGCCCGGACAGTCGGATCCTGGTTACCGGCGCCGGCGGTTTCATCGGGTCGAAGGTCGTCGAAGCCCTCATCGGGCGGGGGTTTCGCCATATCCGGTGTTTTGTGAGACCGTCGGGACGCCTGGACGCGATCGAGCGGCTGAAACAGACGGCGCCCGCGGGAACCGATATCGAGGTATTCAAAGGCAACCTCCTGTCACGAACGGACTGCGCGAACGC
>CAYWOT010000041.1:2383-12907 GCA_964459975.1 uncultured bacterium | reverse complement strand
ACAGCCGGCTGGACGAGGAGTTCGACCGGGCGAAGCGGTACGGTCTCCCCCTCTCCATGCTTCTGCTCGACGTCGACCGGTTCAAGGAGATCAACGACACCCACGGCCATGCGACGGGCGACCGGGTCCTTGCGGAGCTCGGGGCGATCCTGAAGGGCAGCGTCCGGAAGGTCGACATCGCGGCGCGGTACGGAGGAGAGGAGATGGTGATCCTTCTTCCCCACACGCAGCGGGAGGACGCGGGTGTCGTCGCCGACCGGGTCCGGACGAAGGTCGCGGCCCATCGTTTTTCCGCCGACCCGTCCGCGGGGGAAGTCGGGCCGCTGCGCGTCAGCGTCAGCATCGGCGTCTCCGCAATGTCGGAGGAATGCGCGACTCCCGGCGGTCTCCTGCACCTGGCCGACACCGCGATGTACCGGGCCAAACAGGCCGGAAAAACCGGGGGCGCGCGCCCGGGCGAACCGGAGGCGCTCCTCCCGGACGCCTGAACGGCCGCCGGCCCAGGGAGGCAGCCCGGGTCAGCTCCCGATGATCTTCACCAGCACGCGCTTGCGCCGTCTGCCGTCGAACTCGCCGTAAAAGATCTGCTCCCACGGTCCGAAGTCCAGCTTGCCGTTCGTGACCGCGACGACGACTTCCCGTCCCATGACGGACCGCTTCAGGTGGGCGTCGGCATTATCTTCGCCGTTGTTGTGCCGGTATTGGGAGACCGGCTCGTGCGGGGCCAGTCGCTCCAGCCAGACGTCGAAATCGTGGTGAAGGCCGGACTCGTCGTCATTGATGAAAACCGACGCCGTGATGTGCATGGCGTTCACCAGAACGAGCCCCTCCCGGACGCCGCTTTCCTTCAGGCATTCCTCGACCTGCCCGGTGATGTTGATGTACGCCCGCCTCGTGGAGGTGTGGAACCAGAGTTCTTTCCGGAAGCTCTTCATTCGTCCCCCTTTTTCGGGCCGCGTTTCGGTGTAGGATGCGCGCTGCGCCGGGTCCGTCCCCGATTTTTCCGTTCCTTGCAATCCGGCAGCGAGCGGCAGGCGGGACCAGGCCGAAGGAGGTCCTGCAGATCCCGGAACGCGGGGGTGCACGCTCTCCCTTTCGTCGCGCGAACCTCCCGGCACGGGGCAACCATCTATAGCCGCGAAACGGGTGTCGGCCGCGCGGACCCGTCGGCGCAGACCGACGATGCCCTGGTACAACCTCAATGCGATGTCCACCGAGGGTCTGACGGCCGTGTACCCATTGACCCGGCACCTCGGCCCGTCGGGGGAGCCCGCCCCGGCGTACGTTCCGCCGGACCGGGAACCGAAAACACCGTACGCGCTGTTCCCGGCGTCGCCAAAGCAGGGTTGCCGGCCGCAGCCCGCTTCGGACCCCCGAATGCGGAGCCGCCGGGGACCGGATCTTTGACACGCCGGCGGCGGCGGATCAACTCGTCCTCGGAGGAATCATGACAGGATCGGATCCGAAACGGCGTGTCAGCCTGTTCCGCCCGCACCCCTGGCACGGACTCGAGACGGGGCCGTCGCCGCCGGACGTACTGAACGTCTTCGTGGAGATCACCCCGTACGACCTGGTCAAGTACGAGGTGGACAAGATCTCCGGGTATCTTCGTGTCGACCGCCCCCAACGAGGCTCGTCGCAGCCGCCCGCCCTTTACGGATTCATTCCCAGAACGTATTGCGGCGACGGCGTAAGGGACCTCTCACCGACCAGCACGGCCGGAGACGGCGATCCTCTGGACATCGTGGTGGTGTCGGAAAGACCGGTGACGCGCAACGGCATCCTCGTCCGGGCTCGGGTCGTCGGAGGCCTGCAGATGGTCGATGCCGACGAGGCCGACGACAAGATCGTCTCCGTGTTGGAAAACGACCTCATCTGGGGAAAGGCGCGCGACATCGGGGACCTGCCGAGCATGCTCGTCGAGCGCCTGCAGCACTACTTTCTCACCTACAAGCTCGTGCCCGGACAAGAACCCACCGCCGACACGAAACACGTCTACGGATACCGCCATGCCCGGAAAGTGGTGACGGCGGCGATGGAAGATTACCGGTCGTCGTTCGGGGATTTCCAGGAGGCGATGTCCTGACGCGGATTTCAGGCTTCGGATGAAGGCCGGCCCGCGCGCGGGCGGCATCGCAGAAGGACAAGCGGGAGCGCCAGGAGCAGAAGCGATGCCGCGGCCGACTCCGGCGTCGCGGACCGGGCATCCGGCCCGGCCATGGAACACCCGCCCGACGCGCCGGCTCCCTGGGTCTGCGCGGCGGGCACGCTCGCCGGGGAGGCGAGGAATGCGCGGGGCTCGCCCGACGCGGTCACCCCGCCCCCGGCCACCTGGCCGACGTCGTTGACCGACTCCGCTTCGGTGGACGTCCAGCCCGGATAAGCGAGGACCTCGTACGTTCCCCCCGACCGCAGAAAGCTTTTCCGGCCGTCCGGAGAGTCGCCGTAGCCGGTCACCATCTCCTCGTTGTTGATCGCCGTGGCGACCGACGAGGTCCAGCCGTCGGGCGTCATGGCGACGAAGAACGGAGCGGAGTAAACGAAGCCCCGGTCCACCCCATCCTTGAGGGAGCTGACCGCGACCCGCCCGTTTTCGTTGATTCCCTTCGGCGCGGCCCCTTCCGTGCCGGGCGGCGTCAGGTCCTGGTACCCCGTGTCGGGGCTGTAAAGACGGGCCGAGGAGTCGCCTTCTCCGACGTACTGCCCGGACGAGTTTCCCGCCACCACCACGGCGAGGCCGGGAAGGATCTCGACCACGCCGTCCCGGGAAACGAACGCGCCGAATTCCCCGGTGCCGCCGACGGCACCGTCTTCGCCGACGTAGTGCGCCTCCGAGTACGTCCAGCCGGGGGTCGGGTCGAGGTAGACGCCGTCACGCAGGAGGAAGGCGTGCGACACGCCGTCTTTCGTCCAGGTCCCGGCGACGTCGCCCCGGCCGTTTACCCACGCGGCACGCGCGCCGTCCGCTCCGGGAGGAAGGATCACGGTGGTCGTCCCGGCGGACCAGAGGAACCCCCGTTCCCCGGAATCGGTCGTCCCATATCCCGCCGCTTCGCCGAACGCGTTCACGCACAGCGCTCGCGACGACGTCCAGCCGTCCGGGTGGATGTCGGTATAGCGGTATTCGCCCAGGGCCGCCGACGGAGCGAGCCCGACGAGAAACGCGAAAAGAAGTATCGCCGAAAAGATGCTGGATTTTCCAAGGTTCCTGGCTTGTTTTTTCATCATGCCGCACGAGCGGAGCAAGATCCGATCCAACTGGGAAAGGAAATATAACAATTTGATTCTATTGTAATTTAGCGAATGACAGAAACGAATTCCGGTAAAAGTGGACAAATAAATTCACATACGAGACCGATAAAGGGAAAAATTTTCCCCTCTAGCGACCGAGAATTCATCCCTTGGGAGAACTTCCGGCCCACCGGTGGCCGCACCGGCCCTCACGCAGCTTTTCTGGTGGAAATGTCTTGCTGATCCCGCCGGCGACCCGCACCGCCGCGCCTTGAAGAGGCCTCGTCGCTCGGCGGAAACCCGGCCCTTCCCATCCGGTCGAGGTACGCGGAAAGGGACAGCGGGGCAAGGCCGAAGGCCGAGTAGTACGGGACGTCGTCGCAGGTCACGCCCGAGAGGAGCATATCGAGGATCCCCGGCACCAAGGGAACGGCCCGCAAGAGGCCGTCGTAGCGTTCGATCTTCCGCATCGCACCCGCCGAAACGCGAACCTTTCGGACCCGGACGCCAAGCGCCGCCGCGATTCGGTCCACGAGGCCGCCGTAGGAGAACCGCTCGGGGCCGCCCAGGTCGAACGTCGCACCTTCCGTGTCGGACCGGGAGAGGGACACCGCGAGCCCTTCGGCCACGTCCCCGGCAAATACGGGCTGCACGACGACATTGCCCCTTTCCGGAACCGGAACCGCCGGGAGCCTGCGCACCGCCGCGGCCAGAGCGGATACGAACCGGTCTCCCGCGCCGAACAGCACCGAGGGCCGAAAAACGGTCCACGCGAGGCCGGACCGGCGGACGATCTCCTCCGCCCTTCCCTTCGAGTCGAAAAAGGCCCGGGGATCCCCCGCGGCCGCCCCGAGCGCGCTCACGTACACGAACCGGTCGATCCCCCAGGCCTTCGCCGCATGGACCGCGTGCCGGGTCGCGGCCACGTGCGCCTCCTCGAAGGACAGGCCCTCTCCCGGGGCCTCGCGGGAGATTCCGGCAAGGTGAACGATCGCCTCGGTGCTCTGGGCGGCGTTCTCCACGAACTCGCGGTTGGTCACGTCGCCCGGCGTCAGCCGGCTCGCGCGCCGGATGTCGTCCGGGATCCGCCCTTCCGATCCGGTCCGGACGAGAAGACGGGGAAGAAGGCCGCGTGCGATGAGGGCGCGGCAGACGTGGCGCCCGAGAAGCCCGGTTCCCCCGGTGACAAGCACCTCGCGATAATTCAGGAACGGAACCTTTTTCATAGCCGTTTCGATGCCGGAGGCGCTGCGCGCGGTTCCGTCTTCCGGAAGCCGGGTGCCCGCGACGCGGCACGGGCGTAGACGATTTCTGCTGAAAACGCCCCGGAAACGGTCGTATCCTTGAAGAATCATCGATCGTCGCTGCGCCTCGGCGCCGTCCCCGGCGCCGAGCGACGACGAGCGGGCGTTCCAGGACGAGGTGCCCGGCGGATGGACCGATCGTCGCCACGGCCAAGCGCAACGGACGCACAGTCTCCCGCCGGGCAGGGCGGGGCGGAAGGCTCCGCCCGCCCCCGTGTCCCGAGGAAGCAGGAGGGAAGGACGCGGATGGCCATTCGCGAAGGAAAGCGGCTTCTGCCGGTCGCGGCGCTTCTGCTCGCCGCCTTGGCCGCCGCTTCGTACGGAGAGGATGCCGTGCGGGACCAGGCCGCCGGGACGTCGTACCGGCCGGCGTATGCGAAGCAGGCAGCGGAGGGGCCGCAGGACGCCTTCCGACATGCGCGCAACGTCATCCTGCTGATCGGAGACGGGATGGGGCCGGTCCAGGTCGCAGCGGCCGCCGCGGCCGCGTTCGGGCAGACGCTGGGCGCCGACGGGGCACCGCGGAAACTCCACATGGAGACCCTCGATCACATGGGCTACGTGACCACCTGGGCGAAGGGAAGCTTCGTGACCGACTCGGCCGCCGCGGCCGGCGCCATCGCCACCGGAATCAAGCAGAACATCCGCATGCTGAACCTTCCCGGGCGGTGCTACGACGTTCCCGACTGCGAGCGGCGCCTCGGGGTCAAAGGGTACCGGACCATTCTCGAGATCGCCCGAGACCGGGGAAGGGCCACGGGGCTGGTCACGTCCGTCCCGATCGACGACGCCACGCCGGCCGCGTTCGGCGCCCGGACCGGGCACCGGACCTTCTACAACGAGATCGTGGAGGATTATGTGGAACAGAGCCGCCCCGACGTCCTGTTGGGGGGCGGGTACTACGCGGACAACGCGGCGCTGCTTGCGCTCGCCCGGACCCGCGGCTACACGGTCGTCGTGAACGACTTCCGCTCCTTGACCCGGCTTCCCGCCGGCCCCGTGATCGGATACTTCGACGCCGACGGCGACCACCACCTGAAGTACGAGAACGAGCGCAGTCCCTCCTACGCCGGGGAACCGCACCTCGCGGACCTCGCCGCGGAAGCGCTTCGACTCCTCCAACCGGCCTCGAACGGATTCTTCCTCATGGTCGAAGGGGGCGCCATCGACTGGGCCTCCCATGCCCACGACAAGGACGCCGCCATCGCCGAGACCCTGGAATTCGACAACGTCGTGGGCCTCGTCCTGGACTGGCTGAAGGCCCGTCCCGGACGAAAGGACGAGACGCTCGTCATCGTCACGGCCGACCACGAGACGGGCGGGTTCGCACTTACCGGTCCTTTCGGCGGGGCGCTCCCCGAGGACCGCCCCGCCTCCTCCATCGAGGCCGGGTGGACGACGCGCCACCATACCGCCGCCTGCGTCCCCGTCTACGCCTCGGGCCCCTGCTCGTCCCTGCTGGCCGGCAAGGTGGACAACACGGAGCTCTTCCAGGTGATGGAGCGGGCCCTGGAGTAGGCCGCGCGCCCGCCCCTTTAGGCCTCTCCGCGCTTGCCACGGCGGGGACTTTGTGGCATCTACTTTAGGTACGCGATTCAGGCCGTTTGCGGGTTCGACCCCGGCGGGAGAGGAGGACGGCATGCCCACCTATTCGTTCGAGTGCCGGAAATGCAGGAAGAAGTTCCACGAGGTCCTTTCCTTCTCGGAGTACGCCGCAGGGAAGCGGAAATGCCCCAAATGCGGCAGCAGGGACACCCGCCAGGTGCTCGAGACCTTCTTCGCCAAGACCTCCCGCAAGTCGTAGGGAAGGGGACGCCGTGGAGGAATTCGCGGGAGTCGAGACGTGGCGCGTCTTTCGCATCATGAGCGAGTTCGTGGACGGCTTCGAGGCGCTTCGCGACGTCGGTCCGGCGGTCTCGATCTTCGGCAGCGCCCGCGCGAAGCGCAACGACTGGTCGTACAAGACCGCGTGCAAGGTGGCCGAATCGCTCTCCCGCAGCGGGTTCGCCGTCATCTCCGGGGGAGGGCCCGGGATCATGGAGGCGGCGAACCGCGGCGCGAAGCGGGGCAAGGGACTCTCCATCGGACTCAACATCCAGCTCCCGCAGGAGCAGCGCGCGAATCGCTTCCAGGAGAAGTCGCTCACGTTCCGCCATTTCTTCGCCCGCAAGGTGATGTTCGTGAAATACGCGGCCGGATACGTCATCATGCCGGGCGGGTTCGGCACGCTCGACGAGTTCTTCGAATCGCTCACCCTCATCCAGACGGGAAAGATCCGGCGGTTCCCGGTCGTCCTGATGGGGCAGACCTACTGGGGGGGGCTGCTCGACTGGATGCGGACCGCGATGGTCGGCGAGCGCACGATCTCGCCGTCGGACCTCGATCTGTTTCACGTGACGGACGATCCGGCCCAGGCGACGGCGTTCATCATCGGGTTCCACCGGAACCGCGTCCGGCCGACCGGCGAGCGGCGCAAGACGCCCGTCCTGCCGTCGGAGGACCCGCCGACGTTGTAGGACGCGCCAACGAGGAGCGGACCAGATGGCCAAGAAGATCGTGATCTATACGACGCATTGGTGCCCCGACTGCCGCAAGGCGGAGAAGTTCCTCGCGGAGCGGAACCTGCCGTACGAAGAGGTCGACATCGAGAGCGACCCCGACGCCGCGAACCTCGTCATGGAACGCAACGACGGCATGCGGAAGGTCCCCATGCTCGACATCGAGGGGACGATCGTCTCGGGGGACCGCTTCGACCCGCGCCGGTTCGAAAAGGACCTGCGCGAGGCCGGGGTCCTCTAGCCGCGGGGGCCGGCCGGCCCCGCTTCGCGCAGGAACGAGAGGACTTCGCGGTTGAACGCCTCCGCGTTCTCCGCGAAGAACCGGTGGGGCGCCCCCGGGAGAAGCACGAGCTTCCCGCCGGGCACGTGCGCCGCGATGCGGCGCGAGTTTTCCGCCGACACGAGGCGGTCGTCCTCCCCGGCGATCACCAGCGTCGGCGCGCGGATCGTCCCCAGGCGGCCCCACGCCGCGTGGCCCACCGCCGCGGCAAGTTGCCAGCGGTGGCCTTCCACCGATACCTCCGCGGCCACCCTCCTCCGGACAAACGCCTCGATCTCCCCGGGCCGTTCCCGCCGGTACCGTTCCGAATAGAGATACGGGAGCGCCCGGCGGACTTCGGTCTCCCGGTCGGCGGCGGGGGAGCGGGCGAACGCCGCCAGGGCCTCCGGCGCGGGATGCACCGCGCCCTCCCCGCCCGGCGCGGTGCACGCCAGAACGAGCGCGCGCACCCGCTGCGGATGGCGCAGCGCGACCTCCTGGGCGATCATCCCGCCGAGCGAGACGCCCAGCACGTGGGCCCTGTCGATCGCGAGGGCGTCGAGCAGGCGCGCCGCGTCGTCGGCCATCTGCGCCGTGGAGTACGGCCCCGGGGGAGTGTCGCTTTCGCCCGCCCCCCGGTTGTCGAACGCGACGACCCGGAAGCGCTCGGCGAACGCCGGGACCTGGTAAAGCCATTCGCCCCGGTCGCCCCCCAGACCGTTGATCAGGAGCAGGGGAACTCCTTCGCCGTGCGTCTCGTACGCCATCCGGAATCCCGGCGCCTCGGTGTACGGCATCGACTCGGCCCTCCTCCGTTCGCCGGCGCGCAGTCCCCCGGACCCGCCCGGGACGGCTTCCCTTCCGGGCTTGGGAGTACAATACCATCACGATGGACGCGTTCCTCCTGAAACGGATCGTCGCCGAGCTCTCGGCGCGCGTGCGGGGAGCGCTCGTCTCGAAGGTGCACCAGCCGGGAGATCGGGAGATCGTCCTCGCCCTGTGGACGGGCCGCGAAGAGCTGCGCCTCCTCTTGTCCGCCCACCCGGAGCTCTGCCGCATCCACCTGACGACGCGCCGCGCCGGAAATCCGCCGTCCCCCCCGCGGTTCTGCCAATACCTCCGGCGACACCTGGCCGGCATGCGGATCGGCGACCTCTCGGTCGCGCCCTTCGACCGGCTCGTCCGGCTGGAGTTCGCCTCGCCCAGACCCGACGCCGAGCATTCCGCGACCACGTTGTTCGCCGAGCTGTACGGGCGCCACGCCAACCTGATCTACGTCGGCGCGGACGGCCGCATCCTCGAGCCCCTCCGGACCGTCGCCCCCGAGGAGAGCCGCATCCGGGAGGTCGCCGCGGGACTCCCCTACCGTCCGCTGCCCCGGCCCGGGCGGATCTTCCCACCCGAGATGACCCTCCCCGATGCGGAGCGGATCTGGTCGATGGGGTGGGAGGGACTGCCGCAGGTCCTCCAGCGGGAGGTGGCCGGCATCGGCCCCGAGCTCGCCCACGAAGCGGCCGGCCGGGGGAGGGAGAGCGCCGACGCGCTGTACGCCGCGGTCCGGGAGCTGGTCCGCCGGTACGAGGAGGACGACTTCCTCCCCGGCATCGGGACCCTTCCCACGGGAAAGACGCGACTCCTCCCGTTCCCGTGTCCGGCGGCCGGGTTCGCCGCGTTCGTTCCCGCCCCCTCCGCAAACGACGCCGCGGACCTCCACTACGCCGAAATCGCGCGAAACCGGGAAGACGCGGCCTTGAAGCAGCGGATCCGGTCCCGGTTGACACAGCTCTTGCGCCGGGAGCGCCACAAGCTCGACAACGTCGGCGGCGACGAGGAGCGGCTCAACGAAGGGCTGAAAGGCGGCGAGCGCGGCGAGACCCTCAAGGCGAACCTGCCGTCGCTGCGCCGCGGAATGACCGATTTCGCGGGGATCCCGCTCGACCCCGCCAAGACTCCCGTGGAGAATATGACGCGGTATTTCCTCCAGCACAAGAAGGCCCGGCGCGCGTCGGACATCGTGCGGCGGAGGAAGCGCGAGGTCGCCGAGTCCGTCTACTACCTCGAGTCCCTCGAGGCCCAGGCGGCCGCCGCCGAATCCCGCGACGATCTCCTTTCCGTCCAGCAGGAGCTGGCCGGCTCCTATCCCCCCGCGAAACAGGCTCCCGCCAGGCGTCGACGCCCGCACGGAGCGGCCCGGGCCGCGCCTCCTCAGGTGGAAGAGCGCTCCTTCCGGGGCTACACTCTTCTGGTCGGAAAAAACAACATCGGCAACGACCGCATCGTGAAGGAGCTGGCCGCGCCGGGCGATCTGTGGCTGCACGCCCAGGGAATCCCGGGAAGCCACGTCCTGATCCGGAGCGTTCCGGGAAGGGATGTGCCGGAGGAAGTGACCATGGAAGCGGCGCGGCTGGCGGTCCTGTTCAGCAAAGCCCGCGGCTCGCAGAACGTCCCCGTCTTCCTCGCGGAGGCGCGCCACGTCTCCAAATTCAAGGGGGCGAAGCCCGGCCTGGTCCGGATCGCAAAGTACACGACGGTCCACGTGCGATAGTGGAGGGTGCCGGATCGGGGGAAGGAAGGGTTCGATGGCCCCACCGCTTACGACGACCGTCGCCGGGTCGTACACCGTCCCCGACTGGTACCCCGCGCTGAAGCGGGCCGTCGCGGCCGGCGACCTTCCGCCGGATGCGTTCCGCGACGCCAAGTCGGTTGCCGCCTGGGACAAGCACTACCGGAATCCCGAGGCGCCGGCGATGGACGTGGCGGCGGTGATCAACGCGGGCGCTGACGTCCTGTCGGCGCGCCGGGCGCATCCTTTGCGCCCGGCGCGGCATCGACCCAGTTGAGACGCAAGCCGTGTTTTCAGGAGGAGGCCGATGCCCCGGTTCGACGCCGACTACGCTCCCCGTTCCGCGATGACGATCTTCGCTCATCCCGACGACGCCGAGTTCCTCGTCTCCGGAACGATCGCCCGGTGGACGAAGGCCGGCTGCGACGTGACGTGCGTCGTCATCACCAGCGGCAACGTCGGCACTCACGACACGGCGTTCACCCGGGAGGATCTCGCCCGCACCCGGGAACGGGAGCAGCAGGCCGCGGCCCGCGTGCTCGGCGTGAAGCACACCGTCTTCCTCGGCCACAACGACGCGTGCACGAACACGCAGTCGAAGACCGGCAA